>JANNVG010000924.1:0-4824 GCA_031414395.1 Fimbriiglobus sp. | reverse complement strand
CCGGCGGCGTCTGGCACGTCGGCCCCTCCGGGGCGAAGCATTTTAGGAACTCGGTCCCCAGGGCTTCCGCCCTGGGCTACAACCGCCGGCCCTCCGGGGCGAGATGGCAACCGCTCACGCCCCGCTCGGCCTCGGCCGCGGCGTCCGCTTCGGGCGGGTCGGGTCGATGGACTCGCCGGAGTGCGGCTTCTCCTTCCGTTTGCCGCGCCCGCCGCGTTGCGTCTTCACCTGCGGCTTGGCCACCTTCTCGCCCTTCGACTCGGCGATCTTGTCCCGCAAGAGTGCCGCCCGTTCGAACTCCATGTTCTCCGCCGCTTCCAGCATCTCGCGGTGCAGCTCGGCCAAGTACTCGGTCGTCACCACCTGCTCGGCCGACATGCCGGTCGCCTCCGGCAGGGGGTCGGCGATGGAGTCTTCGATGCCCCGGCTGATGGCCGAGACGATGCTCCGCGGGGTGATGCCGTGCTCGGCGTTGTGCGCCAGTTGCACCTCGCGGCGGCGGCCCGTCTCGCCCATCGCGCGGGCCATGCTGTCGGTCACGCGGTCGGCGTACAGGATGACCTCGGCGTTCACGTTCCGCGCCGCCCGCCCCATCGTCTGAATCAGCGACTTGTCCGACCGCAGGAACCCCTCTTTGTCCGCGTCCAGAATGGCGACGAGCGACACCTCCGGGAGGTCCAATCCCTCCCGCAGCAGGTTCACCCCCACCAGTACGTCGAACGCCCCTTCCCGCAGTTCCCGCAGCACCTGCATCCGCTCGATGGCGTCGAGTTCGCTGTGCAGCCACTTGCACCGCAGCCCGGCCTCTTTGAAAAAATTCGTCAGGTCTTCGGCCATCCGCTTGGTCAGCACCGTCACCAGCGTGCGCTCCCCCTTCGCCGACCGCTTGCGGGTCTCCGCTTCCAGATCCTTCACCTGCCCCTTCGCCGGCTTGACGTGGACGACCGGATCGACCAACCCGGTCGGGCGGATGACTTGCTCCACCACCTCGCCGCCGGTCTTTTCCAGTTCATACGGGCCGGGGGTGGCGCTCAGGCAGAGGCACTGGGTCAGCCGCTTCTCGAACTCCTCGAACCGTAGCGGGCGGTTGTCCATCGCGCTGGGCAACCGGAAGCCGTGTTCGACGAGCGTCGTCTTGCGGGCGTAGTCGCCGTGGTACATGCCCCGGACTTGCGGCAACGAAACGTGCGACTCGTCCACCACCAGCAGGAAGTCTTCGGGGAAGAAGTCGATGAGCGTGTACGGCGGCTCGCCGGCCGGCCGGCCGCTGAACCAGCGGGCGTAGTTCTCCACGCCGGAGCAGTAGCCCACCTCGCGGAGCATGTCCAGGTCGTACCGCGTGCGGGCTTTCAACCGCTCGGCTTCCAGCAGCTTGCCCTCCTTCTTGAACTGTTCCAACCGCTCGGCCAGTTCGCCCTCGATGCCCTTGATGGCCTCCCGCACGCGGTCTTCGGGCGTCACGAAGTGCTTCGCCGGGAAGACGTACAACTCGTCCAGTTCCTTCACCACCTCGCCGCTCACCGGGTGAATGACGCTCAGCCGCTCCACCTCGTCGCCGAACAGCTCGATGCGGTAGCCGGCCTCTTCGGTCGCCGGCCACACTTCGATGGTGTCGCCCCGCACGCGGAACTTGCCCCGCTGGAACTCGATGTCGTTCCGCTGGTACTGAATGTCGATGAGTTTGAGCAGCAGTTGATCCCGGTCGATCACCTCGCCCTTCGGCAGGTAGACCATCATCCGCTTGTAGTCGCTCGGCGACCCGAGGCCGTAGATGCACGACACCGACGCCACGATAATCACGTCTTCGCGGCTCACCAGCGCGGCGGTGGCGGCCAGCCGCAGGCGGTCGATGTTCTCGTTGATGCTGGCGTCTTTCTCGATGTAGATATCCCGCTGCGGGATGTACGCCTCCGGCTGGTAGTAGTCGTAGTAGCTGATGAAGTAGCAGACCGAGTTGTGCGGAAAGAAGGCCTTGTACTCCTTGTAGAGCTGGGCGGCGAGCGTCTTGTTGTGGGCGAGCACGAGCGTCGGCTTGTTCAGTTGCGCGATGACGTTCGCGCTCGTGTAGGTCTTCCCGGTGCCGGTCGCCCCGAGCAGCACCTGGATCGGCTTGCCGGCGGTGAACCCGGCCATGATCTGCGCGATGGCGGCCGGCTGGTCGCCCGCCGGGCTGTACTCGGACACGAGTTGGAAGCGTGCGGCCATGCGGTGTGGCTCTGGAATGGTGAGTGCGGACGAAAACGGGAAATGGTTGCCCCGCGTCGGCGGCGGGGCAAGGTCGGTAGCGAGCGGGTCACCCCACGCCGTAGCCGGTGAACGGGCGGTCTTCGGGCAGGGTGCTGGCCAGCACGATGTCTTCCTTCGGGATGCCGGCGCGCTCCAACTCGGTGGCGATCGGCCGGTCGGTGCCGTCAAACTGAATCCACACCTTGCCGTCAATGATGTCCAGGTGGAACGGCGACCCGTGCACCCGTCGCCGCCCTTCCCAGCCGCTGTACACCAGTTGGAAGTGGTCGAGCGCCGGGTCGAACACCACCTCGTACCGGATCGCCTTGTCCGGGCGGGTCAGCCAGTCGGCGTACCCCTGGAGTTCTTGGCGGACGATCTCCCGGTAGCGGGTCACTTTGTCCATCGCAACACCCTCCGCAGCTTGGGGTCGAACACGAGCAGTTTGACGGCGAACCTCTCCAACACTCGGAGGGGCATCGGCTCCGTCAGGATGCCGTCGTACACCTCCTCCGTCACGGCGAGGTATAAGGTGCGATCCGGTTGCTGCTCTTCCAGCACGGTCTGGTACACGCCGAACTGACCGAGCGCCTGTTGCAGGTCGGCCACCGGCGAACGACCGCCGAAGGTTTGTACCTCCAAAGCAATCAACTCGACGGCCACTGCCTCGCCACCGGGCCGTTCGGCGGCCAGATCAATGAACAGATCTCGCTCCCCCATTCGTAGGAAAAGCGGGTCGTCGGTGATCGTCCACCCCTCAGCGACGAGGGCGTCTCGGACGGCGTCGTGATGTCGGTTCTTGGCGGGCATGGTGGGATTTTACCGACCCGGCCGCTTCTGCGGAAGGCGGGCGGTGGCGTCGGGGTGGTGGTGCCGCTTGCGCCGGCGGAACAGCTTGCCCGACCGTTGGCCTTTTCCCAGTCGCGGTTGTCGAATACGCTTCACCCCGCAAGATACCCACTACGCCCGGATCAGGACTTTCCGCCCGGCGGGATTCCCGGAACACGTCATGAGACATCACCGCACCGGCGACGGGGAACGCATCCTCGCGGTGTTCATCGACTTCGAGAACCTGGCCCTCGGGTTCGCCGGCAAGCGCGACCGCTTCCGCATCGAGAAGGTGCTCGAGCGGCTGGTCGAGAAGGGCAAGCTGGTGGCCAAGAAGGCGTACGCCGACTGGAGCCGCTGGAGCGTGGAGGCCCGCAGCCTGCACGAGGCGGCCATCGAGCTGATCGAAATCCCCAAGCGGAGCATGACCGGCAAGAACTCGGCCGACATCCGCCTGGTGGTGGACGCCGTGGACCTGGCGTACAGCCGGGACCACATCGACACGTTCGTGATCGTGTCCGGCGACAGCGACTTCTCGCCCCTGGTGAGCAAGCTGAAGGAACTGGGCAAGCACGTCATCGGCCTGGGGCTGGTGGAGGCCACCAGCAACCTGCTCCGCGACAACTGCGACGAGTTCATCTATTACGAAGACCTGGACCGCCCGGCCCCGCTGCCGGGGGGCGACATGTCGGCCCTGCCGGAGGCCAAGCGGAAGGTGTTCGGCCTGCTGCTGGAATCGCTCCTCGCCCTCCGCCGGGAGAACAAGGAGACGATCTTCTCCAGCATGGCGAAGGACACGATGAAGCGGAAGCGGCCGAGCTTCAACGAGGAGTACTTCGGCTACCGCACGTTCAGCGAACTGCTGGAGGACGCGGCCCGCTTCGGCATCGTCGAGATCGAGAAGCACCGCAGCAGCGGCACGTACGTGGTGACGCGGTTCGGCGAGGAGGGGCGGCTGATGGCCGGCGGCGGGTTGCCGCACCCGCAGCCGATGGCCACCCTGCCGCCCCGCCCGCAGGTGCAGCCACAACCGCTGCCCCCGCGGGAGAGTGTGCCCGACCCGCGCACGCAGCCGCGCCCGCAGCAGCAATCGCAACTACAGCCGCAATCGCAATCGCAACTGCAACCGCAACGGTCGGGCATCACCGGCCCGGCATCCATGCCACCGCGGCCGGCCTCGCAGCCCGGCCCGGCGGTGATGCAACCCCGCGGCACGGTCATCCCGGCGGGTCCGGTGAAGACGCCAATCGCCATCACCAACCCGCCGCGGGCGCCGCTGGCCGGGCCGTCCGTCAACGCCCCGCGGCCCCCGCTGACGCCCGTGCCCCCGCCCGCCCCCACCCGCCTGAGGTTGGACGAGGACGACGCGCCGGTGCTCGGCCGCTCGCTCATCGACGACGTGGACGAGGACGACCTCGACGACGAGGAGGACGACCTCGAGGGCGAGGGGGACGAGGCGGACGAACTGCCGAGCTACGGGCCGGGGCGTGCGAGCAAGCCGGTGGCCCGGCCGATGAGGCCGCCCGAGCAGCCGAAGGGCCGACAGGGGCGGGCGGCGGCCCCGACGAAGCCGGCGGCGGCCAAACCGCCGGCGGCGAGGAAGCCCGCGGGTGCGCCGCCGGCCCGCAAGCCGGTCGAGCGGAAGCCGGCGGAGAAGCCCGTGGGGAGGAGGCCGGCGGCGAGCGAGCCGCCGCGGAAGCCGGCGGCCAAGTCGCCGCCCCCGCCGCCGGCCGCGCGGAGGGGTGAGCGACCGCCGCCCCCGCCGCCGGT
>JANNVG010000923.1:0-1527 GCA_031414395.1 Fimbriiglobus sp. | reverse complement strand
AGTCCCAGGGCTTCCGCCCTGGGCTACGCACGCCGGCCGCTTCGCGGCGAAGGGCGGGCACCCTCCACCAACCGGCAACCCTACCAACACGAAAGACGCTCACCCGCCATCGGTCGGCCATCCGGGGAGCGGTGAGAAGTTCGTCGTGGGTCACTTCATGAACAGCACCTCGCGGTAGGTGGGCAGCGGGCACGGGCTTGAACTGGTTCGACCCATCGACTTCACGCACGAACAGGAACGGGGGCGGGGCGATGTCGTCGAGCAAGAAACCAAAAAGCCGAAAGGCCGCGGTCACGCTCAAGGTGGTCGCTAACGCCGACGACCCGTCTATCCTGCTAGCGTGCGTGTCGGCGCTGAAGGGCGGGCCGGTCGATGCGGCCCCGCCGGCACCTCCACCGGTCGCCCCGTCACTACCGCCGGTGTCCGCCAAGCGCACCACGGTTTCGGCCGACGTTCAGCAACTCGCCGAAGACGCCATCGACGCTTCTCTGAAACAGGTCGTGATCGAACTCCGCGAGTCTGGGGTCGAACCCGAGTTCGACGGCAGCGAGTGGGGCGAGCGGCTGATCGAACTGTGGCGGGTGTTGAAGCAGCTCGAAGCCGAAGGGTTCCACGTCGAGGGGGAAGAGGTCGACCCGGCCGAGCCACGCTGAGCCGTTCACGTCGTGCCCTCCGCCTCCCGCCGCACCCGTCGCATGAGGGCGGCCGTCGAGAGGTACGCGGCGGCGGGGAACAGGCGGGCGATCCACCAGCACACCCGCGAGCTGAACGGGAACACGATGGTGGCGCGGTCGAGGTCGATCCCGGCCAGGGTCTTCCTCACGGCGCGTTCGACGCTCACGGACGGCAACCACAGGTGCCGACGGAGTTGCCCTTCTGTCATCCCCCGGTACCCCGCGTTGCCGAGGAACGGCGTGCGGAGGAACCCGGGGCACACCACGTTCACCCGCACGCCGAGGCCGGCCGCCTCACACCGCAGGGTGTGCGAGAAGTTGACGAGACCCGCCTTCGCGGTGGCGTAGGCCGCGGCCAGCGGCCACGGGACCAGGCCGGCCAGCGACGCGACGTTCACGATCTGCCCGCCGCCCTGACTCGCCATCCGCTTGTACGCGTGGATGGAGGACTGCACGCCGCCCATCAGGTTGACGTCGATCACCCGCCGCCAGTCGTCCGCCGTCGTGTGCTGGACCTGTCCCACCACGGTACACCCGGCGACGTTGACCAGCAGGTCCAACCGCCCGTGACGGGAGGCGGTGGTGTCGATCAGGTCGCAACAGGCGGACGCATCGGCCACGTCCAGCCGGGCGGACTCGCAGTGAGTCCCCGCCGCGGTCGCCGCCGCCTCGGCTTCCGCTCGGTTGAGGTCGGCGTACACCACTCGCAGCCCGCGGGCCGCGAGGGCGTCGGCCAGACCGCGGCCGAAGCCGGACGCGGCACCGGTGACGACGGCCACACATCCGGCCTGGGTGAAGCGACTCATGAGGGGCGACCGATCGGCGGGGGCGTGCGGAAGGGGTGCGCCCGTCC
>JANNVG010000922.1:0-1716 GCA_031414395.1 Fimbriiglobus sp. | reverse complement strand
GCGTTAGCTGAGGAAGAACGAGGGCGCCGGGACGTTATGAATCTGGCGGTACTGGTCGGGAATACTGAACAGACCCTGGTGCAATTGGCTGCTCGAATTCAAGAGGCGGCGGATCGTGAAGGTCGGCTGGTTCGTGAGCGGTGTGTGAACCCCTGGGTTTGCAGCGTGTTCGCCACGTGCTCGCAGTCGTGCACGTGGATCGCCACGGCCGTGCTGCCCATCGGCCCGACGCCGACGAGCAGCGGGTACAGGTAGTGGATGTCGATCTCCGCCTTCAGCAGCGCCTTCGTGAGGGTGAGCAGCGGCTGGTCGTTGTCCGGGATCTTCACCACGATCAGGTCCGACTCGGTGAACGGCAGCTTGCCCGCCGTCAGCACCTCGTAGGCCCGCTCGTAGTCGCTCGGCACCAGGCGGATGATGGCGCAGTCGCTCGTCTCGACCACGTTCAGCGACACCACCCGCACGTCCGTCATCTCGAACTTCCGCACCAGCTCCAGCAGTGCCCCCAGGCGGTTGGCCAGGAACACGTTGAACTGCCGCACGCTCGGCCAGTCGCGGGCGCGGGCAGTGGCGAACCCCACCCCGGCACCTGCGCCGTCGCCTTCGCCGTCTTCGTCGCCGAACGTCATACCGCACCCCGGTTGTGGTGATGTGCGGACATTTTATCCGCCCGACCCGCCGGCGTGCAACCTCTCGGCCGGTTTGGGCGTCGGAACTGGCGTCGGGTATGGGCGAGCCGTGCCCCGTGAGGGGCCGGGTGATTGAAGAACCCGGCGGCTCACGCCGCTCGGCTCGCCCAATCCCGCCACGTCGTGTACAGTGCAGTCTGGTTCATCCCCCGGAGGTCGCATGTCTCACCCGTGCAAAGTGGTCCTGTCGGCGGTGGTCGTCGGCTGTCTGGCCGGGCTGGTGTCCGCCGCCCCGGTGCCCGCCAAAACCGACACCACCCCCGCCGCCAAAGCGCGGCAAGCGCTCGACAAGAAGATCACCCTGAAGGCCGAGAACAAGACGCTCGCCGAGGTGGTGGAACTGCTCCGCGAGGAGACGAAGGCCGACATCACGCTCGACACCGCCACGTTCCAGCAGTTCGGGTTCGACGTGAACACGCCGGCCGTGACGTGCGACGTGAAGGACGCGAAGGTGCGGGACGTGCTGAAGGCGGCTCTGACCAAGTACAACCTGCGGGCCGGCGTGACCGCCGACGGACTGACCATCTCCACCGACGACGGGCTGACGGCCAAGCAGTTGCGGCACCGGGTGGACGTGGACGCGACCGACCGGCCGCTCGGCGAGGTGCTGAAGGCGGTGGCCGACCAGAGCGGGGCGAACGTGGTGTTCGACTCGCGGCCGGGGGCCAAGTTGACGAGCGCCCCGGTAACACTGAAGGCCGACGACGTGCCGGCCGAGACGGCCGTGCGGCTGGCCGCCGAGGTCGGCGGGTTCAGCGTGGTGCGGATGGGCCACGTGCTGTTCGTCACCACCGGCGAGCGGGCGGACAAGCTGCGGCCGGACGCCGACCGCCCGTTGGCGCCCGTCAGCGCGTTCCCGGTGTTCCCGCTCGACCCGCTCCTGCCGCCGCTGGCGAACCCGCCGGGCGGGATCATCCCGCCGATGGCCGACCCGTCGCCGGTGCAAGAGAAGAAGTGACACCGTCTTCGCCGCGACCCGACGAGCCCCGGCCCCCCCGGGGCCGGGGCAGTAAACCCCCCCCCCCGG
>JANNVG010000921.1:0-2914 GCA_031414395.1 Fimbriiglobus sp. | reverse complement strand
GCCCTCGGCGGTGAAATCTTGATTGCGTGCTACTTCAACTTGACCTCGACCACCTTGGTGTCGCCCGCTTTGCCGGTGGTGAGCGTCTGCTTCTGGTCGCCGACGGCCACCGTCACTTCGGCGTTCGGCGGCAGGTCGAAGGTCAGGTGGTTGTTGGCGTCGGCGGTGTCGTCGTTGGATTTGCCGGCGTGCTCCTTCTTGGCGGCGTCGGTCACGGTCACGGCCTTCGCCACCCGCTTGCCGTCCGCGTTCACCACCTTCACTTGCAGCTTGAACACCCCTTTCGCCGGCGGCTTGGCGTAGCGGTCGGTCACGTTCACCGCGTGAACGCTTTTGTCGGTCATCGCCCACACGAGCGGGAAGTGCGTGTCGGCCGGCTTGTAGCTGGCGGCGAAGATGCCGTGCTTCGGGTCGTCGCTCTTCGCCTCGCTCGCGTTGCCGACGAACCACCCGCGGTTCAATCCCGTCGGGTCGGGTTCGCACGCGCCGGTGAACTTCCAGTCCTTGTCCCACACCTCCACCCAGGTGTGGTTGCCGCTCTTGTTCGCCCACAATGGCGTACCCACCACCCGCGCCGGCACGCCGACCGCCCGGCACGCATCCACCAGGATGATGCTCAGGCCGGTACACGACGCCTTGCCCGTCTCCATGCTCTCGGCCAGGCTCTGGTTCGGCTTCTTCCGCTGCGTGCTGTACCCCACCTTCACCTTCTTGAACACCTCGCCGTTCAGCGCCATGGCCACGTCGGTCGGCGTCTTGCAGGTCTTCACCAGCGGCGTGCAGAGGTCGAGCAACTCCTGCCGCCAGGCGTCGCGGGTCTCGTCCACGTTGGCGTAGGGCAGCACGTCGTTGAAGAAGAGGTCGTCGGGGATGTCCTTGCCCCAGGGCATGTCGGCGCGGGCCTTGTAAGCCAGCTTCGCGTTGGTGACGAGGTAGTCGGCCTTCAACGCCTTCAGGTCGGCGTCGGGCATGTGCTCGACCAGGAAGGCCATGCCCGCCCGCTGCTCCTTCGGCACGCCGGTCAGCGCCTTCTCGATTTCGGCGCGGTTGTCCTGCGCCTTCACCAGCGCCTTCTCGATGGCGTCGGGCCACTTCTCTTTGTCGGCGGCGGTGGCGAACGCGGGGGCGATCAGCAGCAGGGCGAGTGCAACCGCGAGGCGGGTGTTCATACGGTGTCCAGCCGGGGAGCGATTGGGGGGATTGTAGCGTAACCGGCGGGCGGCTCGGCAGGTATTCCCGTCATCCAACTGGCAGTCGCTCGGAGGCGTCTGCGGTTTCGCCGGCCGCTCGACCCGCCCTACCCGAACTGGCAACGGTGAACGAGTTGGTACTTGTAGGGCGAGCCGAGCGGCACCCTGGAACCGGGAACGCAGTGACCGGGTTTGATTCACCCCACTCACTGCGTTCGGGGTTCCACCCGGTCACTGCGTTCCCGGTTCCATTTGTGGCTGGGGTCCGGCTCGGCTCGCCGGACCTCCTCTGCACCCCGCGTAACAACCCCCGAAATCCCCGCTGGCGTGCGGCGTCGGGCGGCGTCATTGTGGTGTCGCCCACTTCGCACCCGGAGGGATCTGGCCAATGCGCGCTGCACTGCCCCTGCTCGCCGTCGCCCTGTTCGCCCCCGTCTCGCTCGCCGACGACCGCACCGACTGGCTGAAGAAGAACGCCGTGCCGCTCACCACCCTCGACCCGACCCAGGAGAAGGACACGTTCGCGGATCTGGAAGCGTTCGGCAAAGCCGTCGGCGACTCGCGGGTGGTGTTCCTCGGCGAGCAAACCCACGGCGACGGGGCGACGTTCCTGGCGAAAACGCGGCTCATCAAGTACCTGCACCAGAAGAAGGGGTTCGACGTACTCGCCTTCGAGAGCGGGCTGTCCGACTGCACGTTCGCCTGGGACGCCCTGAAGAAGGGCGAGGTGAAGCCGGCCGAGGCGGTCGGCCTGGGCGTATTCCCCATCTGGACCGGCAGCAAGCAGGTGCAACCGCTGATCGAATACCTGGGGTCGCAGGCGAAGGGCAAGACGCCGCTGGAGTTGGCCGGGTTCGACTGCCAGTTCACCGGGTCGGGGTCGCGGGGCGAACTCGGGCACGACGTCACCGACCTGCTTGGCAAGTTGCCCGACGGCACGTTCACCCGCAAGCAGGCGGAGGACATCTTCACCGCCTTCGACAAGCTGGGCGGCGACAAACTGCCCGACGACACCGGGCTGGAGCGCATCGCCGAGTTCGCCAAGGCGGTGGCCGCGGCCAAGGCGACGGACAAACTGTCGGCGACCGACCTGGCGTGGGCGAGGCAGGTGCAGGAGAGCGTCGGCGGGCTGATCGCCATGAAGAAGGCCGGCAGCGAGGCGGAGAGTGGCAACGCCCGCGACAAACAGATGGCCCGCAACTTCCTGTGGCTGATGAAGGAGCGGTACGCCAAGCGGAAGGTGATCGTGTGGGCGGCCAGCTACCACACCTGCCGCGGGGTGCGGGACATCGACTGGCTGATCGAAAAGGACGGCAGCCTGAAGCGGGAGGCGAAGTACGCCAAGACGGTGACGTTCGGCGACGAGGTGTGCAAGGCGATGGGGGCGGACGTGTACTCGGTGGCGTTCACGGCCGCCGAAGGCGAGTGGAAGCTGATGCAGAACAAGGAGCCGGTGAAGCTGGCCGACCCGCGGGCCGGGTCGCTCGAAGACATGATGTGCAAGGCCGGGCTGACCAACGCCTTCCTGGACTTGAAGAACCCGTCGGCCGGCGGCGAGTGGCTGGCCAAGCGGCGGTGGGTGATGCGGCCGATGGGCTACGCCGACATGGAGGCCCTGTGGCCGCGGTCGTTCGACGGGGTGGTGTTCACCAAGACGATGATCCCGAGCGAGGCGGTGGCGGTGGACGACCCGTGCAAGTGAAGTGGGGCGAACGGCGCGACGT
>JANNVG010000920.1:0-12229 GCA_031414395.1 Fimbriiglobus sp. | reverse complement strand
TCCCCCAGATCCAGATCGGGGAACAGGGTCGGGGCGGCATCGAGCAGGGTCGTGGCTGGTGTCATGGGTCCGCCAGGAAAGCCCCAGCGGAGCCAAACACACCCAGCGTGTCAACCCCAAGAATGCGGTGAACTGTCAGCCGTCACGGTGAGCGTGCCGGAGGTGGCGACCGCCCCGCCCCGCCCCGGCCCGATGCCGATGTCGGGGTAGCCGAGCAACCGCCCCTTGTCGCCGGGATCGGTCGCGTCCGACACGTCCTTCTGGAGATCGACGTAGTAGCGTGGCACCACCTGCGGCATGAGCGCATCGGCGGCGGCAGCGATCAGGCGGTTGTGGAACCCAGCCCACCCGCTCGGGTGTTCCAGGTACGGGTTCATTCCGGGGAATGGCGACGGCATCGGCAGTCCTCGCGGGGGGTGAACACATCATACCGCCCACGCCGGTCGCGGCAGTTGCGGTTGCATCCGCCGGCGGTTGATGCCATTATCCCGCGCTCGTAGTCGCCGGGCACGGACGTTCCGCCGCGTGGGAAGGATTCCCCGATGGGTTTGGCCGCACTCGCACTCGCCCCCGCCGACACCGCTCAGCCGGTCGCGGTCGCCGCCGCGCGGGGTCGCCGCGCCCGCCCGCGGGTGGCCGTCGACACGCCCCAACTGTCCGTCGTCATCGTCAACTTCTGCCAGTGGAACAACACCGCCCGGCTGACGCAACAACTGCGGTCGAGTGAGGCCATCCGCCGCGGCGCGGCCGAGGTGGTCATCATCGACAACCACTCGCCCGGCAGCGGCACGGCCAAGCGGCTGCGGAAGCTGTCGGGCGTTTCCGTGGTGCGCAGCGGGCGGAACGAGGGGTTCGCGCGGGCGGTGAACCGCGGCAGTCGGCGGAGCCGCGGCGAGTGGGTACTGCTGTTGAACCCCGACGTGACCGTCGATCCGGGCTTCCTGGATGACGTGCTGGAGTTCGCCAGTCGGTTCCCGGCGGTCGATCCGTCGGCCGGCGTGGTCGGCTTCCAGATGCGACACCAGGACGGCAGCAAGCAGGCGAGCGCGGGCGTGTTCCCCACGCTGTTCCGCACGCTGAGCGGGCTGGTGGTACCCCGCAGTCGGCGGAAGTGCCAGCACCACCGGCTCGACCGCCGACAGGAAGTGCCGTGGGTGACGGGCGGGTGTCTGCTCGTCCGCCGCGACTGCTTCGAGCAACTCGACGGGCTGGACGAGCGGTTCTTCCTCTACTACGAGGACGTGGACTTCTGCCAGCGGGCGCGGGCCGGCGGGTGGGGCGTGTGGTACGAACCCGGCTTGCAGGTGACGCACCACTTCCCGCTGCACACCCGCGCCGTGCCCGCCCCGCTGCGGTTGGTCACGCGGCACGCGCTGCTCACCTACGCCAAGAAGCACTGGGCCGGGTGGAAGGCGGCGATTCTGGGCGGGGTGGTGTGGGCGGAGGCGAAACTGCGGGGGGCGATGGCCCGCCGGCGGAACGACGCCACCGCCGCCGACTGCTTCCGCAAGATGGGCGACCTGGTCGGGCACGTGCTGAACGGCCGCACCGCCGAGGCCGACGCCACCATCCGCTACGCGGCCGAATTCCTGGGCGCCGTGGCGAGCGCGAACGACTAGAAGACCCGCGGGTTTTTAACCTCGTTCCCACGCTCCGCGTGGGAACGACTGCGCGGACGCTCCGCGTCGTACTCACAAACGGACGCGGAGCGTCCGACGCACGTTCCCACGCGGAGCGTGGGAACGAGAGCCATGCTGTCCATTGTCATCCCGTCGCACCTCCGGGCCGATCTGCTCCGCCGCTGCCTGGCCACCGTCGCCGCTCACCGCCCCGCCGACTCCGAAGTGATCGTCGTCGATGACGCCTCCCCCGACGGGTGCGTGTCGTCCGCCGCCGCCGACTTCCCGTTCGTGCGGGTCGTTCGCCTGCAAAAGCAGTCTGGGTTTTGTGTCGCCGCGAACACCGGCATTCGTGCGGCCACCGGCGACGTGATCGAGCTGCTGAACGACGACACCGAAGTGATGCCGGGCTGGGCCGATGAAGCGTTGACACACTTTGCCGACCCGCACGTCGTCGCCGTCGCCCCGCTCGTGCTGCAACTCGACCCCACCCGCCCGCCGCACCTGCCACCGCTCATCGACAGCGCCGGCGACGAGTACGACCCCGGCGGGTTCGCCCGGAAGCGGTGGTGTGGGGCGGACGCGCTCGCCGTCGGCTCGCGGCTAACCGCCGGTCCTGTCTGGGGCGTGTCCGCCACGGCCGGCTTCTACCGCCGGTCGGCGCTGCTCGCGGCCGGGATGTTCCCCGAACACTTCGGCGCGTACTTCGAGGACGTGGACTTGTCCCACCGCCTGCGGAAGCTCGGCGGCATCTGGTTCGAGCCGGCGTCGGTGGTGTGGCACCGCGTGTCGGCCAGCTATGGGCGGCGGCCGAGTGATCGAGTGTTGCAACAGCAGTCGTGCAACGAGGAGCGGGTGTTCTGGCGGAACGTCCGCGGGCGGGAACTGGTGCGACACTTCCCGCGTCACATGGCAGTTTTGGCGAGCAAGGCGATCCGGCGGCTAGGCGAAGGGCGGTTCGTGCCGTGGGCGGTCGGCCGGTTGCGGGCGTGGTGCGGCGGCTGAACTCGCGGGAGTGCTCTGCTCGCTCCGCGAGCGGGTTCCGAGCGCCGCTCGCGGAGCGAGCAGAACTCGTTTCACTCGGCGGTGAGCATCCGCCCGCCGGTGCGGAGCCACGCGGCCACCAGCACGTCGGTCGGCACCGGCCCGCCGCCCGGCCGCGCCGGGTCGTCTACCGCCGCTCCGGTGTCGGTGAGCGTGAGGGCGACGACGCAGTGGTTCGCTTCACCACCGTCCACCGCCCGCGGGTCGCCCCACAGCACACCGGCGTTCACACACAGCACCGCCCACCCGCCGGCGTCGGTCGCCTGGGCCAGGTCTTCGAGCGACTCGGCGACCGTCCAGCTTGCCCGCCAGCCGGCGGCCGTCAGGCGTGCGGCGAGGGCGGCGGGGGTCGGCGCGCCGCTCAGATGCGGGGCGGGGGCGGTCATGAAGTTCCCTCCGCGACGGACAGGTGGGCGGCCACTTTGCGGCACGCTGTTTGGATGTCGGTCCAGTGGCCGGCGGCGGTGGCGGCGGTCGTGCGGTCGAGAATCACCGCCCGGAACACCCGGCGTTCGGCGGCGGTCAGCGGGTCCACGTCACGATCACACGCCCGCTCAAAGGCGTCGGCCACCGCGACGGCCGACCCGCACAACTCCGGGCAATGCACCATCAGGAACACCCGCAACTTCGACACCGCACGCACGTGAACTTGGGCGGCGGCGTTCGGCGACGGCAGGTCGGTGTTCGCGGCGACCTCGGCCCAACTCGCGTCGGGCAGCTCCTGCCGGGCGACCAGCACGCGGGCTTCCGCGTCGGAGAGCAGGCCGCCGGCGAGCGCCTGTTGAATGGCCCGCCGGCTGTCCCAATCGCTCGGGGGCGATTCTGGACGTGCGACCGGCTCCGGGGTGGAATCGAGAGCGGCGAACCGCCGGGCCGACAGCCACCGCCGCGCCTCGTTCCCGGCGATGGAGAACAGCCAAGTGAGCACCGCCGACCGCCCCTGAAATGTGGCCAACCCCCGCCAAGCCCGCAGCGCTGTGCGTTGCAGCACATCGTCCGCGGCGGCTTGGTCGGACAGCAGGCGGAGCAGGAAGCCCCGCACCGCCCCGCTGTGTCTCGCCCAGATGGTGTCGAAGTCGTCCACGTGCATCGCCCGTCGGTCGGGGAACACCAACACACGGGTGAATATATGTGGCCGTCCGCCTCGCCGCGACCGCCTTCACGAAACGTTCTCGTCGGCGGGGCGGAGGGGGATCGGGGCTTCGGCCGGCGGGTCGGCCAGGTCGTCGGCGTCGGACTGCTTGCCGGCGATGCGGACGGCGTCCTTCCCGCTGAACCGCCAGAACAATCCGGGGTGCAGCAGGAACTCGCAGAACGTGCTGGTGATTAGCCCGCCGAGGATGACGGTCGCCACCGGGTACAGAATTTCGCGGCCCGGCTTGTTGCCCTCGATGACGAGCGGGATGAGGCCGATGCCGGCGGTGAGGGCGGTCATCAGCACTGGCGCGAGTCGTTCCAGGCTGCCGCGGAGTACCATCTTTTCGGTGAACCCCTCGCCCTCTTCCTTCATCAGGTGGACGTAGTGCGTGACCAGCAGAATGCCGTTCCGCACCGCGATGCCGCCGAGTGAGATGAACCCGACGAGGCTGGCGACCGTCAACGTCTGCCCGGTGACGACGAGCGCGATCACCCCGCCGATGAACGCCGTCGGGATGGCGTTCAGCAGTTGCAACACAATGCGGGCCGACGGGAACAGCAGCAACAGCACCAGGAACATGCCGACCACCGCGACGACGGCCAGCACCGCGATCAACTGTGTGGCACTCCGCTGGCTCTCGAACTGCCCGCCGTACTCGACGTAGTACCCCTCCGGCATCGGCACGTCATTGGCCACCGCCGCCTGGATGTCCGCCACCACGCTCGCCTGATCGCGGCCGAGGGCGTTGCACCGCACGACGATCCGCCGGCGGGCGTTCTCCCGCTTGATCTGGTTCGCGCCGGCGTCGCCCCCGGTCGGCGGGGTGATGTCGGCCAGCTCCTTCAGCCGCACCTGCCCGCGACCGTTCGGCAGGTCCAGCCGCAGCTCGCCCAGGTTGGCCACGTCTGCCCGGTCGCCCTCTTGCAGCCGCACCACCAGGTCGAACCGCCGCTGCCCCTCCACCACTTGCGACACCACCTCGCCGTTCAGAGCGGTCTGAATGAACTTGTTCACCGTCTCGCGGTCGAGGCCGTGGTACGCCAGGTCGTCCGGTCGCAACCGGATGTGAATCTCGTCCACCTTGCGGATCGGTTCGACGATCAGCGAACTCACCCCTTTCACCTTGCCGGCGGCAGCCTTGATGCGGCCGGCGGTCTGTTCCAGCGTGTCCAGGTCGTCACCGTACACCTTGACGGCGATCTGCGCCGTACTGCCGGAAATCAGGTGCGAGATCATGTGCGCGAGCGGCTGCTCGACCTCCACGTCGGCCCCGGCCACGTCGGCCTTGATGGCGTCTTGCAGCAGCGTCAGCACCTGCTCGCGGCTCTTCCCGCAGTGCGGGTTGATGGTGACGAAGAACTCGTTCTCGTTCGGCGGGTCGGCGTGCTCGTCCATCTCGGACCGCCCGGTGCGGCGGCCGAACGCCAGCACCTCGCCGTTCGGGTTGGCGTCCGTCTTGCGGAAGCGGGCGATCACCCGGTCGGTGATTTCGGACACGCGGTTCGACGCTTCCACCGACGACCCGGCCGGGAGGGACACGTTCACCTGCACGGTGCCCTCGTCGAACGCCGGCAGGAAGTCGGCCCCGAGCGTCGTCACCCGCCACCCGCAGTACGCCACCACCAGCCAGGTGAGCAACAGCAGCAGCCCGGCCCACTTCATGCTGAACCGCACCAGGTGCCCGGCCAGCCACTTCAGCCCCCGCAGCAGCATGCCGTCTTTCGTGCGGTGGACGGCCTTCGAGTTCGCCAGCAGGTAGTACGACAGCACCGGCGTGACGGTGAGCGACACCACCAGCGACGCCAGAATGGACACGATGTAGGCGATGCCGAGCGGGGCAAACATCCGCCCCTCGATGCCGCTGAGCGCGAACAGCGGGAGGAACACCAGCACGACCACCGCCGTGCCGAACACGACGGCCGTCCGTACCTCGCGGCTGGCCTCGTACACGACTCGCAGAGGGGATTTCCGATAGGGGCCTGGGTTGGGAGATGACCCCCCACCCGCCGGGTTCGCTCCGCTTACCCCGGCGACCTCCCCCACAATGGGGGAGGTGGACAAATCACCTCCCCCATTGTGGGGGAGGTCGGCGGCGGCGCTAGCCGACGACGGGTGGGGGAGCGAACCCATCGTGCCCAGCCGTGCGTTCTCCCGGAGGCGGCGGAAGATGTTTTCCACGTCCACGATGGCGTCGTCCACCAGCTCGCCCATCGCCACCGCGATGCCGCCGAGGGTCATGACGTTGATGCTCAGGGCCGTGCCGGTGATGACGCCGACCAGCTTGAACACGACCGCCGTGACGACGAGCGAGAGGGGAATGGCGGTGAGCGAAATAAACGTGGTGCGGACGTTCAGCAGGAACAGGAACAGGATGACGAGCACCAGCACCGCGCCGATGACGAGCGCCTCGCCGACGTTCCACACGCCGCGGTCGATGAACCCGCGGAGCTGATAGATGTTCGGCTCCAGCACCACGTCGGGCGGGAGCGACGGCTCCACCTCCCGCATGGCCGCCTCGACCGCATCCGTCAGCCCGCGGGTGTCGGTGTTCGCCTGCTTCACGACGGTGATGAGCACGCCCGGCTCGCCGTTCACGCTCGCGTCGCCCCGCTTCACTTGCGGCCCTTCTGCCACCGTCGCCACCTGCTCGAGCAGCACCGGCCGCTTGTCCGTCACCTTCACCGGGATCTTCTTCAAATCGGCCACCACCCGCGGGGCGTCCGGCCCCAGCCGGCCGATCACCCGCACCGGCGTTTCCAGTTCGCCGCGCTCGACGAACCCGCCGGTGGCGTTGTCGTTGTTCGCCTTCAGCGCCGCCTCCACGTCGCCGAGCGTCACCCCGAACTCGCTCATGGCGGCCGGGTCGGCTAGCACCTGATACTGCTTCCGCCCGCCGCCGACGGTGAGCACCTGGGCCACGCCGGGCACTTTCAGCAGCCGCGGGCGGACGACCCAGTCGGCGAGCGTCCGCAGGTCCATGCGGCGCTGCAACTCGGTCGGGAAGAGGATCTCGCGGCGGGTGTCGTCGATCACCGCCCGCGCCGTCCGCGCGCCCGCGGTCGGCGCGTCCCACGTCACGTCCTTCACCGCGACGGGCTGCCACTTGGTCAGGTCGCGGCGGTCGGTCGGCTTCCACACCTTCAGTGACGGTGCGGTGTCACCGCTCGGCACGCGCTCGGCGTAGAACGGCGTGCCGGGCACCGGGGCCAGTTCCCCGCCGGTCGGCCCGGCCCGGCGTGTCATGCCGGCCAGCACCACCTGCCCCATCATCGCCCCCGGCGGGGACATCTGCGGGCGCACGTCGGCGGGCAGGTCGCCGGCGACGGTGGCCAGCCGCTCCTGCACCACCTGCCGGGCGGCCGTCATGTCGGTGCCCCACCCGAACTCGACCGTCACCGCCGACAGCCCGTAGCCGGACTGCGTCCGCACGTCCCGCACGCCGTTCGCCCCGAGCAGCGCCGCTTCGAGCGGATACGTGACGAGCGTTTCCACCTCTTCCGGTGCGAGGCCGGGGCACTCGGTCATGACCGTCACCCGCGGGCGGTCGAGGTCGGGGAACACGTCCACGGGCAGCGTGGTGGCGAGGTACCCGCCGTACCCGAGCAGGACGAGCGCGACCACCACCACATGCGGGCGGTGGCGGAGCGAGAAGCGGATGACGGCGTTCAACATTGGTTTTCGTCAGGTAGGAGAAGGCGGCACGCGGAGGACGCGGGAAGAACGCGGAACACGCGGATGAAATCAAAAACTCGGTTCTGATCCGCGTTCATCCGCGCCGAAGCCGCGTCCTCCGCGTGCCCATCGGGAACTTTCTCAGTGTTCGTGCGGGTGGTCGTGACCGTGTCCGCCCCCGCCGGCGGCGGCGGCCTTCATCGCCCGGTTGATCGCCGTCGCCTGGTTCAGCACCAGCTTCGCCTTCGGCGTCACGCCCTCGGTGTCGATGACGATCTCCGTGCGGTCCTCGTGCAGCACCCGCACCGGCACGCGGTGGAAGTGGTCGCCGTGGCCCTCGAACACGAACGCCTCGGCGCCTTCGCGCACCACCGCCCCGAGCGGCAGCACCAGCACGGCGTCGCCCAGCTTCTCCACCGGCACCCGCAGCCGCACCCGCTGGCCGGGGCGATACCGCCACACCGGGTGCGCGTGCCCGTCGGTCGCCGTCGTGCCCGGCTGGTTGTCGAGCGGCAGGTAGAAGTCGAACGTGCGGGTAGTCGGGTCGATGGTGTGCGACAACCGCGAGATGGACAACGACGGCAGTTCGGCACCGCTCACCGGCTTGTCGCCCACGAACTCCGCCCGCACCGTCTCGCCGTGCTCCATCAGGTCGGCCAGCACCGCCGCCTCGGACGCGAACGCATGACCCTCCACGTACAGCCGCCGGTGCGACCCGAGTACGCACAGCGTCTGCCCCGGCTGCACGGTGTCGCCCAGCCGCACCTTCAACTCGTGAACGTCCAGGTCTTCCGCCGCCGCGGTCGGCTCGCCGGGGGCGGTCACGTCGACCTCGGCCACGACCTTTCCTTCGCCCACTTGTTCGATCTGCGCGTCGGTCAGCTTCCACGCCCGCAGTTGCCCCTTCAACCCGTCGAGGCTGTTCGCGGCGAGCGCCACCTGCTTCTGCGGCTCCACCAGGTCGTTCGCCGGGCGGGTTTTCTCGGCCACCTGCCGGGCCACGCCGTCGCGGGCAGTGGTGTAAATGGCCAGGTCTTTCACCGCCTTCGCCAATTCCACCTGCGTGCGGAGGATGTCGCCGGTCGGCTCGATGGTGAACAGCCGCTGGCCGGGCGTCACGCGGTCGCCGGGTTTGGCGGACACCTTCGTGACCACCCCGCCGAGGCGAGTGGTGACGGCCCGTTCGGTCTCGCCGGGCCGCTCGACCACCACGCCGGGCACTTGCACCGTCCGCCAGTACGGGCGGGGGGCCACGCGGGCGCTCACCAACTTCAGGTTCTGCCGGGCCGTGTCCGACAGGTGAACTTCGTCCTCCTCGTGGTCGTCCGGTTTGGCGTTCGGGTCGGGCGTGGTCGGCTTGGCGGTGTCGGGGAACACAGACCCGACCCACGACTCGCGGGTGAGGTACGCGGCGGCACTGATCGCACTGAGGACGACGAGCGCGATCACCGGCGCGATGAATTGGCGGAGGTTCATACCGACCCTCGGTGCGAGGTCTGGCGGGGGGGAGCGGACGGGTGCGAACGGAGGTACGGGCCGACTGCTAGAGGAGCAGTCGGGCGATGGCGAGATACCGCGGGCGTGCCGGGTCTGGCCCCGGTGATGCGTCGATGCGGAATTGAATGAGCGGAAGGGCGGGTGAAACGAACAGCCCGTCGGTGACGAGCAGCAGAACGGCGACGGTATGGTTTTCGACGACCGGCGTGGTGGGGACGGTCGTCACCCGCGGGGAGAGCTTGCACTGGCACGGACAGTCGTCGGCGTCGGCCGGGTCGTCCGCGTGGTCGTGGTGCAGGTGCAGCAGCTCGAACACGCACGCCCCCGCCGGCACAGCCGACGTGAGCAGCACGAGCGCGAGTAGCAGACCACGAAGCACGGTGACGCAATCCCCTGAAGGTGTCCCATTCAGAGTATCGGGTGTGATGCGGGCGAAGTCAATTTGTGACTGGAAGTGGCCTGCTCGCTCCGCGAGCGGAATCGGACGACCGCTCGCGGAGCGAGCAGGCCACTGCCCGCACTACTTTACCGGCCACGCCTCTTCCATGAGCAGCCCGGACAGCTCGGCCGCCGCCCGCCACGCCTCGCCGAGCGCCCGGTTGTATTCCAGCTTCGCCTCGGCCACCGCCCGCTGGGCCTGCAGCACCCGCAGGTACTCGACCACGCCCTTGTCCAGTTGTTTCTTCACGAAGGCGTAGTTCTCGTCCGCCTTCGGCAGGATGGCCGTGCGATACCGCTCCGCCCGCTGCTTGGCCGACGCATAGGTGCGGAACGCAACGGCCACCCGCTCGGCCAGATCGTTCTGCACGCGGGTCACGTCCAGGCAGGCCGCCAACACTTCCGCCCGCGCCGCCCGGATGTTCCCCTGGTTCTTGTTCCACAGCACCAGCGGCACGCTCACCCCCACCGCCCAGTCGTTCGACAGGTTCTGGTTCTGCCGCGTGTACCCGACCGACCCGGTCACGTTCGGCGTCAGTTCTGCCTCCGCCCGTCGCACCGCCGCCTGTGCCCGGTCCACCGCCACGGCCGCGATGCGGGCGTCCGGGTGATATTCGATGACGGCATCGCGGACGGCGGTCAGGTCGTACTCGGGCAGCGTGGCGGTCAGGTCGGCGGCGAACGGGCCGACGGTCCTCCGCGCGTCGCCCATCAGTGCGGCCAGCCGCCGCTCAACGGCGGGGATCTCGCGGTCGAGCGCTTCCTGATCGGTCTTGAAGCGTTCCAGTTCCAGTTCCAGCGGCAGCACGTCCCCACGGGTGAGCGTGGCGTTCTCCGCCTTCTCCGCTTTCGTCGCCTGCGCCACCGACTGCTCGGCGAGGGCCGCCACCTCGGCCAGCACCTCCCGCCGCTGACGCAGCGCCGCCAACTCGTAGGCCGCACTTCGCACCGACCCGGCCACCGCGTACCGCTCGCCGAGTGCGGCGAGTGTCGCCTGATCGACTTCCTTCGCCGCGACCGCTTGCGCCAGCGTCAGCTTGCCGCCGAGGACGAACTCCTGGCTGAGCTGCGGACTCAGAATGCCCATCGGCCCGGTGCGGTCGCCGAGTTCGTCGGCGTTGAAGCTGAACACAGGGTTCGGACGCAACCCGGCCTGATCGTACCGCCCGCGGGCCGCTTCCACGAGCGCGTTCGCCTTCGCCAACCGCGGACTCGCACCCAGGGCCGACTGCACCAGCCCGTTCACGTCGGTGGGCGTCGGAGCCAGTGGCGTTTGTGCGCGCACCGACTCCGTGGCGGGTTTCAACACACTCAACGGCGGCGGATCGAGCGTCGCCCGCGGCGGGGTGGCGCACCCGACCCCCAACCCGATGAGGGCGACGGCTTGAGCCGAACCGAGCAAGAGTGAAGACAATCGCACGGGGTGTCCATCCGGAACGGTGTACCCGTTATCGTCGGCACACCCCCCGCAACTTGTGCAAATGCTCCCGGTAAGGAGGGCGGGGTGCCACTGCGACTTCGGTCCGCTCTCACAGTGTCTTCGCTCGTCGGCCGGGGTCAGAACGGTCATGCAGGCGGATGTCCGCGAACCCTGACGCCGCCGGTAGCGAATGACTCTCATCGGCCGGCGACCGACGCCGCCAATTGAGTCCGCGTGGCCGAGTTGAAGTTCCCCGCGGCACTGAAGGACCAACCGTTCGCCGACCTCCGGGCCGACCTGAAGTAGGCTGCCGCGGCGGTGGTGAAGGACGCGCGAATGGGTAAGACCGCGTCGGGCTGTCGCAGGCGAAGTGATCTCACTGGAACCGCGACCGACAGGAGCGGGTGTACTTCAACTCGACCCGCTCCCTGTCGGTCGCGGTTCCAGTTCACCCGCCGGCGATCTCGAACTTCACTTCCGCCGACTCGTCGAACGTGCCGTCGCGCGGGTCCCACACGCGGCGGGTCATGGTCACGTCACGGCCGGCGATGACGTACTCGTTGTGTGCCCACTTGTGCGTCTGGGTGGCGCTCCCCGCGCACACCACCGGGAACGGGATGGCCGAACTGACCGGCAGCACGAACGGCTGGTGGATGTGCCCGTGCAGCCACAGCCCGATGCCCGCCTCCTTCGCCGCCGCCAGCGCCGCCGCGTGATCGACCAGCCGGT
The DNA here is from genome assembly GCA_031414395.1 of Fimbriiglobus sp. Classification (GTDB taxonomy): domain Bacteria; phylum Planctomycetota; class Planctomycetia; order Gemmatales; family Gemmataceae; genus JALHQU01. Next base: position 672 of record JANNVG010000920.1, on the reverse strand, counting down.
GCGACCGCCGCTCCACCCGCCCGCTCGCCGCCCGTATCGGGTAGTGCGTCACCAGGATTTTCGGCCCGTCAAGAATGCGACACAACTTCACCAACCGTTCCAGTTGTGCCGCGCCGGCCGTCCCGCGGGCGGTGGTGTTCAGGCGGCTCGGGTGGCTGCTGTTCAGGCACACCACCCACAGGTGGCCGAACCGCCGGGCGAACGGGTAGCGGTGTTCGTCGATCCGCTCGCCCTCCAGCCACGGGCCGAAGTGCGTCTCGAAGTGGCCGATGCGGATGTCGCGGCGGGTGTAATAGTCGTGGTTGCCGGGCACCGCCACCGCCGGCGGCAGGGTGGTGTCGGACACGCCGAGCGTCTTGGCCGCGAACGCGAATTCTGGCTCGAACGCCAGCTTGGTGGCATCACCCGAGAACAGCACGCCGTCGTGCCCCCGCCCGCGTGCCGCGGCGATCATCGCCTCGGCCACCGTCGGCGCGTGCTTGAACCGCCGCCCGCGGCCGAGCAGTTTCACGTTCACCCACCCCATCACCTTCTTGGTGAGCAGATCCCGCGGACGCCAGCCGAGCTTCGGCACCGTCAGGTGGACGTCGGAGTAGTGGAGGAAGCGGAGCATGGTGGCAGGTGCGGGGTTCGGTGAACCGGCGGCGTGAGCCGCCTGGGTGGTCGGAACCC
>JANNVG010000919.1:0-1691 GCA_031414395.1 Fimbriiglobus sp. | reverse complement strand
CCGGCGGCGTGAGCCGCCTGGGTACGAAGCACCGGCGGACTCACGTCGCGCCGTTCGCCCGTCACGCCGCGAACCCGTGCTGCTGGCGGTGGTACGGGCCGTCGTAGTTCTGCGTACTCTTGCTCGGCTCCAGGCGCCCGTCGCCGGCCACGTCCTTCACCTTGTCTTGCAGCGCGGTCATCTCGGCGGCGGTCATCGGCGTGAACCCCGTGCCGATCTGCAACGCCTGATCCAGATACTTCTCCGAGTCGATACCGACCACGAGCGAGCTGACGGGCGTGCTCAGCGCGTACCGGATGGCGTCGTCGGCGGTACACACCCCGCTCGCCGGGATCACGCCACCCTGCGCCAGGTTGCCCCCGCCCAGGCTCTTCATGCCGATGGCCCCGATGCCCTTCTCGGCCAGCGCCGGCATCACCTCCCGCAAGCTGCTGCGGTACCAGTAGTCGCACACGTTCACCGGCAGTTGGACGGTGCTCCACGGGTGCAGCGGGAGCATCTTCAGGAAGATGTGCGGGGCCTTGTGCCCGGTGAACCCGAGGAACCGCACCTTCCCCTCCTGCTGGGCCTTGATGGCTTCGGCGAGTGCCCCGCGCTCGACGATCCAGTCCGGGTCGTTGTCGTAGTTCACTTCGTGGAACTGCCACAAGTCCAGGTAGTCGGTGCGAAGTCGGCGGAGACTGTCTTCCAGGTGCTGCCGCGTGCCCTCCGCGTCGCGGGAGCAGTTCTTGGTCATCAGGAACACGTTCTGCCGCCGCCCGCCCTCCGCCAGCGCCCGGCCCATCAGTTCCTCGCTGCGGCCCTCGTGGTAGTCCCAGGCGTTGTCGAAGAAGGTGAACCCACTGTCGGCGGCACGCTGCACCAGTCGGATGGCGGCGGAGTCGTCGAGTTCGGGTTGGGCGAAGTGCCAGCCGCCGAAGCAGAGGAGCGACACGTTTGCGCCGGTGCTGCCGAGCGGGCGAGTGGGAAGGGACATGGGAAGGACTCCGGAGGGGTGGGTGCTGCTGTTATTGGAACCCCGAACGCAGTGAGCGGGTGTGTTGCTCGAACCCGGTCACTGCGTTCCCGGTTCCAGTGGCTCTGCCTGCTGTTGTACCCGATCCGCGAACGGAATACCCTACCGTCAGGTGATCGGTTCACTTCGCACCCGACACGGAGACTCGTCATGCGTCACTTCACCCTGCTGGCCGTGCTGCTCGCCCTCCCGCTGTTCGCCGCCGACCCGCCGAAGAAGGACGACAAGAAGGACGACAAGACGACCAAAGTCACGGGCACGTTCACCGTGCCGAAGGAGCAGGCGTCGTTCGAGAAGTTGACGCTGGAAGTCCGCCTGTACGAGTACGACCCGAAGGTGGCCGACAAGGGCGCCGACCTGGTGGAGAAGGTGGAGGTGAAGGACTTCAAGCACGAGAAGGGCAAGGAGACGGTGGAGAAGTTCGAGGTGGGGGCGAAGGGGATGCTGAAGGACGGGCGGGCGTACTATCTGACGCTATACGTGCTGGACGGCGAGACGCGGGTGAGTCGCGGGGACATGGATCACGACAAGGGCCTGGGCAAGGTGCTGACCAACGGCCAGCCGCGGGAGGTGAAGGCGACCGCCCGGCAGATCGGCAAGAAGTAGGGTGCTGGGCGAAGTGGTCCACTCGCTCCGCACCGAGGCGAGTAGGGCGGGCGAGCCGACGCTTCGTCGG
>JANNVG010000918.1:0-3930 GCA_031414395.1 Fimbriiglobus sp. | reverse complement strand
GCCTCTGATGGCCCCTCCGCCGCGCGCATCGCGAGCGCCACCGCGGTTGGCGCTCGCGATGCTCGCGGCGAAGAACGCTTACTCACTCGCCGGCGGCGGGGGTGGCGAAGTCGCACTCACCTCCGGGGCGGTCGTCGGCAGCGGCGGGGTGGTGATGACCGGCGGCGGCGGCGGGACCATCGGCAGCGAGGTGCCACCGCTCGGGGCGGTCGGCGGAGCCGGGGGCACCGCGGCCGGCGGCGGCGGGGTGGGCAGCGCCTCCTCGATGTACACCTCGTCGATCTCCACGTCGTCCACCTTCTTCCGCATGAGCAGGTAGATCATGGTGGCGGCGGTCCAGAAGTAGCTGTAGGTGAACCCGATCATGAGCAGGAACACGAGCGTCATCCAGAACCACGCGAGGGCGGCCCCAGTCTGCTTCGCCCAGTCCATGTCGTCGCGGAACGTCTTGTCGTCGGTCGGCCGCACCGGCTGGTAGCCGTGCGGCTTGGCCGTGGTGACTTTGCCCTCGTCCTTGAGCATCTTCTCGTACGCCGCTTCCTCTTCCAGGGTCGGCCTCTTCCCCTTGTACTCCACCTCGGCCGGGGTGCCGCGGAGCAGCAGCTCCTTCCACCCGAGCGACTCCGGGGCGTGGACGAACAGGTAGTCCGGCTTGCGGCTCTCGAACGTGGCCGACGCCGGGATGCCCACCGCCCCCTTGCCCAGCCCGACCATCACGCACCCAATCAGAATGACCACGAACGACACCGCCGCCCCGTACACCAGCGCCACGACCCAGTACCACAGGTAGCTCCACGGCGCCTGGAACACGTAGTTGTAGCTGCGGCTGATGGCGTCGAACGTGTCCGACCCCTCCACGCTGATGGTGGTGTACATGAGCGGGTAGCCGATCAGCCCGAGCAGCACGATGGCGATGGCGATGCCGCCGATGACGATGAGCGGGAACAGCACCCCGTACAGGACGATGTCGCCCACCCACGGGATGAGGGCCACCAGACCGTACACGGCCATGAGCAGCACGATGGCCGCCACCACCAGGAGCGGGACGGTGGGCGACAGCACATACGAGATGTACCGGCTGAGGACGAACTTCACCGCCTGCTTCAGGGTGGTCCGCTCTTTGCCGTTGAACTGCACGGCCGCCAGACGGGTGATGACCCCGCCGAAGAACGCCCAGGTGATGACGCTCCAGGCGAGACACAACACCAGGTAGATGCGGGTCCAGGTGCTGGCGTTCGGGTCGCTCAGCTTCAGCACGGGCAGCAGCAGCTTTTGCAGCGGTTCGGTGAGGACCGGGATTTGTTCGGACAGGTACGTGAGGATTTGCCCGCCCCAGGTGGCGGACGGCGAACTGCTCAGGTCGGACGCGAACAGGTACGGGTTCTTCCCGCGGAACTCGTTCCACGGCAGGGTGCGGAGCTTGCCACCTTCCCCGGCCAACTCGTCCAGCGTCTTCCAACGGGCGAGATCCCGCGTGAACTGGCGGTCGCCCTCTTCGTTCAGGTATTTCTCTTGGTCCTGTCCGGGAGGGGCCACGTACCCTCGTCCGCCAAGCCTCGTGTTGGAGTACGAGTCGTGCCCGCGGTACGGCTTGTCGTAGTTGAACGTCCGCGACAGCACGTGCCAGCCGAGGGACATCACCAGGATGCCCAGCGCCGCGACGAACAGCTTCTTCGGGTCCAGGGCGACCTGAAAGCTACGGAACAGGTTGAGCCAGAGCCACCCGTTGCCCGTGCCGCCGGTGGTCGGGGCAGGAGCGTCGACACGCCCGTCGGCCGCCATGCTATCGTCCTCGGTGGGAACCCGGATTCGCCGTTCGCTCGGCCGGGAGTCCGGCCGCGAGTGTCGGGGAATCCTATGGAGCCACCGGAGGTCGGCAATTCAATCGCGGCCACAGGCCGGAGGGCCGTGCCACTTCCCTCCACCGCCGGCCCTGCAATCCGGGCGCCCCCGCCCCGCCGGTGAGGGCGGGCGGAGGTGCGCCGTGGGGATGGGGGCCGCGGGGCACCTTAGAAGAAGATGCCCACCCCGACGTTCAGCCCGTGAATCAGGCGGAAGTACTGCGTGCCGTAGGCCGGGTCGATGGCCCCGTAGTTGAACCCGATCGGCTCGTCCATGTTGCGGGTGTTGAAGAAGGTATTGGCCGTGTACCCGACCCGCACCTGCACCCCGCTCACCGGGTACCACCACAGGTTGACGTTCCCGCCGGCCGTCGGCACCAGGCCGATGGCGTTGCGGCTCCGCTTGGCCTGCACGGTGTTGTCGCCCAACTCGTACTTGGCCCGCATCTTGATGAAGTTGGCCATCAGCCCGCCGCTCATCTCGGCGCTCAGGCTGAAGTTGCCTTGCAGGTACCAGTCGTGGGCGCACCCGATGTACGGGCCGTACAGCCGCTGCGACAGGGTGTTCGTGTACAGGGCCTCGAACCGCCCGCCCGTGTTCCCGGCCAGGTCGTACGTCTGGCTGAGGAAGCGGAAGCGGTCCATGAACATGTGGTACCGCACCCCGCCGATGCCGTACACCTTCGACTTGTTGCTCTCGAACAGGGGCGTCCGCCCGCCGATCTCGGCCTCCGTGTACCACCGCTTGTAGTCGATGGACATGTTCGACGCCCCGTTCCACACGCCGAAGAAGGCGCGATCCGGCACCAGCACGCCGGGCACGATGATGGCCCCCGTGATCGGGTTCACCACCTGCCCGATGAACGTGCCCTCGAACGCCGTGCGGCGGTCCGGCCCGCCGAACTGCGGCGGGAAGTTGAACACGTCGGTGAACAGGAAGGTGTCGGACAGGTCGGCGCTGGCGCGGGCGTAGGGCGTGGCCAGGCTGGCCGACGCGGCGAACGTCTGCCCGCTCACGTGCATGATGCGGGCGGTGATGCTCGACCCGTCGTCGAACTTCCACCCGACGCCCAGGTTGACGCCGGGCGAGTACTCCGTGCGGCCGAGCTGGTCGGTCGCCAGGGCCGTCTCGCCGCTGCCGATGATGGTGCCCGGCCGGCCGGTGATCACCCCGGTGGTGTCGCGGAGGCCCCGCAGGCCCACCACCTGCGTGCCGAGCGTCCACGTCTGGGTGAACGACACGATGTCCGCGTACACGAACGGCCCTTGCTTGGCCGAGTTGCCCAGTGGGGCGGTGAAGTAATTCAGGTTCCGGTCCTGACCCGGCACCCCGCCGGCGTCTTGGAGGCCTTCGCCCCCCCCGCTCGACCCGCTGTAGTTGCCGAACCCGCCGTTCGGCCCGGCGGACCCGCCGCTGCCGAACAGCCCCTGGGCCAGTGCCGGCGTCGTCCCACCGAGGACGGCCAGCAGGATGGCCACTGCTCCGTACCGATTGCTGCGCATAAGACACGTCCCCCCAAAACGCCCGCCGGGCATCACACCGCACCGCGAGGCTCCCCAACCCCGCGGCGAGTCCGCCCGATCGAGCAGGCACCTCCGGCCGGTCCACACATCGGACCAGTCGGGTCTGTGCGAGTAGTGGCGGCGGTCATACCGTGATGCCCAGCCGGGTCAAGCGTTTCCCGCCCGAAATCGACCGCCGGGGCGGGCATTTTCCCGCCAACACCCCCGCCGACCGGGTGTCTGGGTAGGCACTACCGGGGCCGGCAAACGGAGGCGACATGTGCGACCGCGGCGGGTGGGCAACACTGGCAACGCTGGCATGTTGGCTGGCACTCTGGGGGGGTGGTTGGTTCGGAGACCTCACCCCCCCGGCCCCCCTCTCCCACGGGAGAGGGGGTGACCGTTCGGACACCTCACCCCCCGGCCCCCTCTCCCACGGGAGAGGGGGTGTTCAATCTGGAACCGGGGACGCAGTGTCCCGGTGGCCAACCACCCACCCCGGCACAGGGTTGCCGGGTCCAGGTTGTACACCCCCACTCCCGGGGGGGTGGGGGCCGGGGGGGGAGGGGTCCGAAAGGTCACCCCC
>JANNVG010000917.1:0-2992 GCA_031414395.1 Fimbriiglobus sp. | reverse complement strand
CGCCTTCGCGATCGCCCCGGTCAGTTCCGGCTTCTGTTGCTGCAACCGCACCACGGCCGTCAGCCCGGTGCGGAACTCGATGCCCCGTGTACTTCGCACCGCCACCGCCAGGATCGGCAGCAGGTGTTTCGATTCGTCCGGCTTCCGCGTCAGCCGGTCGCAGATCTGTCGCACCACGAGGCCCTTCTGCCGCCCGCCGCGATGCACGTTCAGCAGCACCGTCGCCCACAGTAGGCGCACCAACTCGGGCCGGTAGATGTCGTCATCCGCCCCGGCTTCGCGGATCGCGTCGAGGCGGTCCACCATCGGCAACCGGATGTTGTCGTAGGGCGACTCGAGCATCCGTTGCCACACGCTCGGCGCGTCCTTCGCCCGCTGATCGGCGTCGAGCCATTCCAGCCCGACGGTTCGCACGTCTTCATACCGGCTGTCGAGGAACTCCATCACCCAGTCGGGTTTGAAGGTTCCAACACCGCTGAGTGTCGTCGCGGCCCACCGGCACAGCTCCGGGCGAAGTGGTTGGGCCTGAGCATCCCGCAGCGACAGTACCGCTTCGATCTGGGCACCCGAAGTCGGCACCTTCCCGCGGAGCCACTGCTGGCCGAGCTTCGCCACTGGTGTGGCCCGCATCTTGGCGAAGCGTACCGCTTCAAACAGACTCAGCTTATCACCACTCACGTTGCGGCCGATCAGGTCGCACACCACGTCGAGCGCGTCCGCCGGGGCACCGTCGAGAATGCTCATCCACCGTTCGAGCGGCACGCTTTCTAGCCCCGCTTTCAACCGCAGTCGCGCCGCCGCGAACTCAGCCAGGTCCGCGTCCTTCGCCTTCAACCAGTCGAGCAGTGTGTCGAGCGGCAGCTTGTCCAGCGTCTCGGGCGACTCCTTCGCCAGCCACCGCATCGCCCACTGCCGCACGGTGCGGGCCTTCGCACTCGTCAACAGGTCGAGTGCCGCTTCGGGCTGCTGCTTCCACAGCTTGTTGTGGTACGGCTCGGCGGTCAGGTCGCGGAGCGTCTTCCCCGGTGCCAGCACCCAGCCACTCGGCTTCGACACCAGTGCCGGCGAGAAGTGGAACAGGATGTGAACCAGCCCCCAGTTGGCGAGCAGACCGAGGCCGTCGGCGGTGTCGTCGTCGGTGTACAGTTTGAGTGCGGTACACACGGCGGGGACGTAGGCGGTCGGCCCCTTCAGCCCGAACAGCGGCTGATCGATCTTGCGGAAGAACCGCCACGCCCGCCGCCGCAGGTAGTTCCGCGTCTTCGTGCTGAACAACCGGCACTGGTCCAACTTCAACCGGTTGCGGTGCCACTCGGCGTACCGCGGGTCGTGAAGCTGTTGCACGACCCAATCGTCCTTCAGCATTTCGCGGAGGGCATCGACTTGCACTTCCACTTCCGTCACGTTCACCTCGCGGCCCCAGCCCCGCGTGTTCTCGTAGGTGTACTTCTTCTTCGTCTTCACCCGCCGCCGCACGGTGCGATCCAGGGCCACCAGGAAATGCGCCATCGTCTCGGCGTCGCCGGACGTGGCCACGAGCTTGAACAGCCGCTTGACGAGCGGCTCGTGCCGCAGGGCGTTCAGTGGTTGGGCCAAGTAAAGGTGCAGCAGGCGGCGGGCGTCGGGGCGCGGGTCGGTGTACCACTCGCGGGCGAACTCGCCGAGTCGGTCGGGGTCGGCAATGCCACGGAGCACGCCCACGAACTCCGGATTCCCGGACGCGAAGTACAACCGGGCGAGTTCCCAGTTGGCGTTGAAATCGGGGGTGTTGCGTCCGCGGGCCATCGCGGGATCCCGTGCGGGGAAGTGCGGAGCATTGAAGCAAACCGGCGGCGAATTGCAATCGCGGTTGTGCGAGAAAAGTGTCGAGCGGGGCGTGTCCGGCCGGTACCTACTTCTTCGCCGCGATGCCGTCGAGGGCGGTGTCGATGGCCTTCTTCAGCGCCTCGCTGTCCTCTTTGAATTCCTTCACCCGGCGGTTGTTCAACAGTACCGCGACGTTCCAGCCGTCGGTCCGCTCGCGGGCCATCGCGGTGGTGCCCGGCAGGCTGCCGAAGAAGGTGTAGTCCCAGTTGCCCGGCTCGCGGGGTTTGCCGTCCAGGAAGTACACGTCCATGAACTTGCACACGGCCGGGGCGGAGGCGATCAGCCCACCGTGCGCGTCCATCAGGTCGAACGAGAAGTCGTTCTCGGTCAGCGGGTAGTGCACCTCGCGGGGGTCCCGCTTCTTCACCGCATTGGCCCCCACCTTGATGTCCGCGGTGTCGAGAGGCTTGCCGATCTCGTCGGCCAGGCAGTCGGCGAACGGCTTCTTGTACACCGTCTCGAGCACCCGCCCGAGCACGCAGTAGCCGAAGTTCGAGTACACCACCTGGCTGCCGGGGTCGAACTGGAGCGGCTGCGTGAGCATGTACGTCACCGCGTCGGCCGGCCTGGGCGGGCGGGTCAGCTTCAACTCCTTGGCGATCTTGTCGCCGCTGAACATCTGGTCGCCCGTCTTGGCCGAGTCCCACCCGCCCTTGTGCGCGAGCAGGTGGTTCACGGTCACGTCGTGTACCCGCTCGTCGGCCACTTTCGCCTTCGCCGGCGGCTTCGCGCCGATCACCTCGAACGCCTTCGCGTCCAGGTCCAACTTCTTGTCGCGGGCGGCCGTGCGGATCATCGCGGCGGTGATCGGCTTGCTCACGCTGGCGATCCGCAGGAGGGCGTCGGGGGGGGTCGGCTTCGTCTTGGCCGCGTCCGCGTACCCGTACCCGCGGGAGAACAGGAGAGTGCCGTCGCGGGAGATGGCGACGGTGGCGGCGGTGGCGTCGATCCGTTGCATGTGTTCGATCACGGCCGTGTCCACGGCGCGGTACTTCTTCACCTCGTCGCCGCTCACGGGCGGGTCGGCGGCGACCGCGAGCGGGGCGAGCAGCAACAGGGCGACGAGCGTGTAACCGCGAGGCATGTTGGGGCGCTCCTGATTTCTGGCAGGCGGGCGGCGCGACGT
>JANNVG010000916.1:0-2980 GCA_031414395.1 Fimbriiglobus sp. | reverse complement strand
GTCGCTCGCTCCGCTCGCCGACTCCACCCCTGGCTAACATCGGTCGCCGCTCCGCGGCGGGTCATTGGCTTCCCCTCGGCTGGATGGTGTTGCCCACCTGACTGTCAGGGGCCAGCCGCCTTCTCGAAATGGTGGCGGGCGAACAGATTCACAGACTGGATCGCGGCGGTCCACGCCCATTCCCGCCGGCCGACTTTCGCACTTCCGCCTTCCGCACATAAACTCACCTCACCCCGTCGCACACTCCGCACCCTCCCGTGAGGTTCGCTAATGGCGAAGCAACCGGCCAAGAAGCCCGCCGCGAAGACGCCCGCTGCGAAACCCGCCAAGCCCGCCAAGCCCGCCCCGAACAAGCCCGTCGCCAAGAAGCCCGTCGCCACGAAGCCCACCCCGGCCGCCAAGAAGGCCGTCAGCGCCGCCCCCGCCACCCGCAAGCCGGTCGCCCCGAAGGTGAAGTTGGTGGCCGCCGGCTCGCTGGCCGTGCCCGACGGGAAGAGCAAGTTCACGCTGTTCAATTTGCTCGGCCAGCCGCGGGCGTACTACCTCGCCGACCGCGTCGAACTCGACCGCCCGAAGGTGGACCCGAAGGCCAAGACCGTCGCCCACAGCATCCTCGTGGTGGACCGCTCGGGCAGCATGTACAGCCAGATGCGCGACGTGCGGGACACGCTGCTCAAGCTGCTCACGCTCGACGAGTACAAGCAGTACAGCCTGGTGGTCACGCTCATCTCGTACAGCGGCGTGGGCGACGTGACGTGCCACTTCCAGCGGGTGTCGGTGGCCAACATCATGAAGCCGGCCAGCCCCGAACAGCGGGAGATCAAGCGGCTGGACGCGAGCTGCCTGACGTGCATTTCGGGCGGGTTGAAGCTGGCCGAGAGCCTCGTGAAGCCCGGTGAACTGACGTGCATCACCCTGCACACCGACGGGTACGCCAACGACCCGTCGAACAACTCGGAAGTGGCCAAGCTGCAAGACATCTGCAAGACGCTGCAGGGGAAGGACGTGTTCCTGAACACGATCGCGTACACCGACTACTCCGACTTCCGCCTGCTGTCGCGGCTGGCGAACAGCGTGAGCGGGTCGTGCGTGAAGGCCGGCAACATCAAGATCATGTACGACACGCTGTACGAGAACACCAAGGCGCTCGGCTCGTCGCTCGTGCCGCCGGTGGAGGTGCCGCTGCCGAAGGGGTGTGCCTTCCAGGTGTTCGTGTCCCGCGGGGCCGGGCGGGTGAACGGGGCGGCGGGCGACCTGAAGGTGGTGGGCGTGAAGCCGGAACACGACGCGGCGGTGTACCAGTATCAGAAGGTGGACGAGAAGGCGTACAAGGCGGCGACGGACGTGCCCGAGGTGCAGACGTCGGAGGCGGTGTACGCCTTCGCCAAGGGGCAACTGGCCGAGGGGAACATCAACACGGCGAAGTACGCCGTGGCCAGTGCGTTCGACGCCACGATGATTCTGGCCCACGGCAAGGCGCTCACGAACCTGCAGTGCGCCGCCCTCGCCGTGGACCTCGACAAGCTGCTGTGCCAGCCGAGCGAACTGAACAGCCACCAGATCCTGAGCGAAGTGCCGGTGAACAAGCGGATGCCGCTCGTCGGCGTGATCGGCCTGCTGGAAGAGAACGCCGACGACTACCTGATCCACCGGCCGTACCGGCAAGAGCACTACGACCGCCGCGGGGTGACGCGGGGGCCGGGCCCCCGCGACGACGCCGGCAACCTGATCGAGCCGTCGCTCAAGACGGAGTACGTGGAGACCGACGAGTACGTGCGGGTGAGCAGCTACGACGTGAACCGCAACGCGGCGACGATGAACCTGCTCGTCAGCCGGCGGGTGAGGCTGGTGCGGGCGAAGGGCGGCGACACGATCTCCCAAGTGGCGGGGGTGAAGCTCGACCAACTCCGCACGTTCAACAACTACACGGTGGTGGGCGACGGCGAACTGAACATCGACAAGTTCAAGATGCGGATCACCGGCAAGAAGCTGTTCGACGCGCTCGTGAAGGAAGGCATCCTGGAGAACGAAGACGGCACCCCGGCCGGCAAGCACGACGCGAAGGCGGCCTACTTCCTGCGGCTGGACCTGCTCCCGCTGGTACCGCCGTTCGAGGGCGAGGTGAAACTGACCGGCGTGTTCGACGAGCTGTGCGGGCTGAAAATCCTGGCCGGCCTGTGCGGGGCGCACCTGAAAGAGGCGTCCGAGGACTTCACCCCCGAGCAGGTGGAGGAGCTGAAGAAGCACTACCTGAGCAAAGCCCTCTTCCTCAACTTCCCGACCACCAACCCGTACAAGGACCGGCTGACGGCGCTCAGCCAGGGCCTCCTGGACACCCGCACCAGCTACAAGATCGACATCGGCAACAGGCACATCCTGACCCTGGGCAAGCTGCACAGCGCGAACAAGTTCCTGGAGCGGATGTACGAGATGAAGGTGAACGGTCAGCCGGTGGAGAAGCCGAAGTTCGAGGACGCGCTGGATGGCACCTGGGTGTACGGCTTCAAGACCCTCTCCGCCCGCGTGAAGGTGACGAAGGTGGACGACCTGATGAAGGAGTACTTCGACGAGTTCCTCGGGCTGAAGGCGACGGGCGTGACCCTCAAGATGTTGGAGGGCGTCGGGGCGAAGGACCTGGCGAAGATCGTGGGCGAGCGGCTGAAGGGCAAGCAGCCGGAGAAGAAGGCGTTCGTGGCCGCGCTCACCGACGCCCGCAAGAAGCTGGAGGCGAAGCAGGAGGCACTGTTCCGCGACCGCCTGACGGCGCTCGTGTTCTACATCGGCAGCACCGGCCTGCTGCCCGAAGAGGTGGACGTGAAGGCGCAGACGGCCGACCAGATCTCGCACAAGCACCCCGACCTGGCGCTGAGCAAGGACGAGCGCGAGGGCACGTTCTTCGAGATCGGCGACGTGCTGCTGACGGTGTACGCCAAGACGGAAGACTTCTCCCGCGACCCGAAGTAGAACGCACCCAGGGCTA
>JANNVG010000915.1:0-2928 GCA_031414395.1 Fimbriiglobus sp. | reverse complement strand
GAAATCGGAGAAGACCGGCTTCATGGCCTGGAAGATCTTCTTGGGGTCTTCCGCCTTGGTGGCATTGCGTTTGAGGTGCTCTGCCTTGGCGAAGGTGAGCTTCATTTCCTTGGTGAGGGCGCGGGTGAAGTTATTCCCGCCCAGCGGCACCGGCCGCTGCCAGAGGATCTTCATGCCGTCGGTGATGATGAGGTTCGAACTATCGGTTCCGATATCGAGCACCACGGCGCAGCGCTTCTTGTTGCGGGGAACGTCGTCTTCGACGTCCGGCGGCGGGGCGTCGCCTTCGATACCGCCGGGGCCGCCGCGCTTGAGGATTTCGTATGTGGCGTAGTTGGCGAGTGCCAGCGGGGCCATTTGAACGACGTGGACTTCCGCCTTCACCGCTTGATAGTGGGCGAGATGGCGGGCGATGATCTCCCGCTTCATGGCGAACAGGCCGATCTCGGTTTCCATGGCGAACCCGCCGATCACCTCCTGCTTGTCGCTCAGCCGCTGGAAGTCCCACACCACCTCGTCGAGCGGGAAGGGGATCTGCTGCTTGGCCTCGAACTTCACAATGTCCATCACCTTCTTCTCTTCCACCGGCGGCAGCTTGACGAACCGCACCAGCCCGGCCTGCCCCGGCACGCCGATGGCCACGTGGTCGCGGCCGACCGGGTTGCGGGCCAGGAACGTCTCCAGCGCCTCGCGGGTGAGGGCGTCCGGGTCGGCGTCCGGCTGGGACAGAATTTTCGGGTGCTCGATGTAGTCGAAGGCGGTGGCCGTGGGCTGGCCGTCGATCACTTCGAGGCGGAGCGCCTTCAGCGCGCACTGGCCGATGTCGATGCCCCACACGCCGATGGTTTTGGCCATGTCGCGTCTCGCCTACGTGTGGCCCGGCAGTCGAATGGCCGGGCAGAAAGTTCGCCACCCTAACACGGGCCGGGCGGCCGCGTCAATTGAGTGAACGGGGGGAGGGCGGGTTTGTTGGCGATTCCGTCCGGAACAGTCCGGGCGAGCCGGGTGGTCCCCTGGAACCGGGAACGCAGTGACCGGGTGAGTGGTCACACCCCACTCACTGCGTTCGGGGTTCCAGAAGACCGCCGCGCACTTCCCTTTTCCCGATACGCCCCGCCGCCCCGATCGTCTACCATAACATCCACCGTCTGCCCTGCTCTCCGGAGGCCGCCCGTGAGTTCGTCCGCATCTTCCGTCCGCCGCTGGGTTCTGCCGACTGTACTGGCCGGCGGGCTTGTGCTCGGGGTTCTGACCGTCGTCCTGATGAACACCCCCCCGCCGATTCAGGTCCGCCAACTGTCCGCCGCCCAGGACCCGCCGAAGGATCGGGCGAAGGCCCCCGAGTTCGCCGAGAAGCTGGACTGGCTGAACACCGCCGGGCCGCTCAAGATGGCCGACCTGAAGGGCAAGATCGTGCTGCTCGACTTCTGGACGCTGTGCTGCATCAACTGCATTCACATCTTACCCGACCTGGCCAAGCTGGAGAAGAAGTACCCGAACGAACTGGTCGTCATCGGCGTGCATTCGGCCAAGTTCGACAACGAAAAGGACACCAAGAGCATCCGCAAGGCGGTCCTGCGGTACGAGATCGCGCACCCGGTCGTGAACGACGCCGACCACAAGGTGTGGGACGCCTTCGACGTGAGTTCGTGGCCCACGTTCGCCCTCGTGGACGCCGAAGGCAACTACATCGGCACCGTCTCCGGCGAGGGCAACTTCGACGTGATGGACAAGGTCATCGGCAAACTGATCGCCGAGGCCAAGCAGAAGAAGGTGCTGAACGAGACGCCCTTGCGGTTCGACCTGGTGCGGTTCCGCGAGGCCGGCGACACGCCCCTGTTCTTCCCCGGCAAAATCCTCGCGGACGAAAAGTCCGACCGCCTGTTCGTCGCCGACAGCACCCACCACCGGGTCGTCGTCACCGACCTGAAAGGCACCAAGCAGGCGGTCATCGGCAGCGGCACGCCGGGCAACAAGGATGGCAAGTTCGCCGACGTGCAGTTCGACGACCCGCAGGGCATGGCCCTGGACGGCGACACCCTGTACATCGCCGACCGCAAGAACCACACGATCCGCGCCGCCGACCTGAAAGCGGGAACCGTCAAAACCGTCGCCGGCACCGGCACCCAGGCCCGCGACACCCGCGACACCGACGCCCCCGCCGACCCGCTGAAAACCGGCCTGAACAGCCCGTGGGATCTGCTGAAGGTGGGCAACACCATGTACATCGCCATGGCCGGGCACCACCAAATTTGGACCTACGACTTGAAGGCGCAGAAGATTCAGACGTTCGCCGGCACCGGCCGCGAGAACATCGACGACGGCCCGCACTACGCGGCCAACTTCGGCCAGCCGTCCGGCCTGACGGCCGACGACAAGTACCTGTACGTGGCCGACAGCGAAGGCAGCGCCATCCGCCGCGTGCCGCTGAGCGGCGAGGGGCGGGTGACGACGCTCCTGGGCAAGCCCGGCCGCGGCAGCCTGTTCTACTTCGGCGACGAAGACGGGGACGCGGAGAAGGCGAAGTTGCAGCACGCCCTGGGGGTGATCGCGGTCGGCGGCAAGCTGCTCATCGCCGACACCTACAACAGCAAGCTGAAGGAGTACGACCCGGCGACGAAGAAGGTGAAGACGCTGCTCGGCGGGGAGGCGAAGAACCCGTCGCTGAGCGAGCCGGGGGGGATGAGCGTGGCCGCCGGCAAGCTGTACATCGCCGACACGAACGCCCACCGCATCCGGGTGGTGGACCTGAAGACGAACGCCATTTCCACGCTGGATCTGAAGGGCGTCGAGCCGCCCCCGCCGCAGAAGGAGTGGCAGCCGCCGAAGAAGGAGAAGTAGGGGCACACGAGCCGCGACCGCCACGGCGCGGGTGATTCAAAAACGCTCCCAGGCGGTCGCGGCACCTCCGATTGTCGCCGCCCCTCC
>JANNVG010000914.1:0-2774 GCA_031414395.1 Fimbriiglobus sp. | reverse complement strand
GACCCACGGACGGCGTGACCATCGTGGGTCTCGGCTCGCTCCGCTCGCTCGGACCCACCCTAAGCACACCACCCCAACTGCACCGCTGCTCAGCCCAGGCGGGTCAGTCGAGCAGTGGGAAACGCCAGGGGCATTCCGCGTTTCCGTCAGTCGTGATTCTGCTCAACGGCGAACGGCGCGACGTGAGTCCGCCGGTGCTGCGCTACCCCCACAACACCGGCGGACTCACGTCGTGCCGCTCGCCTTCCGATTGGAACTCGGAACGATCCCGGCGGACACCCGAACGTGCGGAAACACCTGTGGGAGTGCCAGTTCGTAACCAGGACCGTACAGCCGGGGGCATTTGTCGTGCTCCACGATCATGAACAGTTGGTTCGGTTCGGCGAGAACGACCACCACCACCGCGGCCCGCAGGTGTTCAGTCACCTTCGCCGCGATGCTCGGCCAGTCGTCGCCCGGCGCGAACATCAGATACACCACCGCTTGTGGTTCACCGACAGCTCGGCCGGTGACGATGTCGGGATGCCGGTCAACGACGGTCCCGTTCACCAGTTCGAGGGGCGGGTCGGCGACGGCGGGGGCCATGCTTCCATTCCTCCTGAACCACGTGGACCAATGTACCGGCCGGTGGCGACGGGCGACAAGCGCAACCCCGCCCGACCCCCGCGGCAACCGGGGCGATTCTCCCGGCGGGTGGCCGTGTGTGTCACGGGCCGTCGTCGGGCGGCCCGCCGGTGACGCTGATCTCCCGCCGCGGCTGCTGACCGCCGGCGGACGTGAGCAGGGCGATCTCGTCCGGCGTCAGTGCGTGGTAAAAGGTGAGCACGACCTGGTCCCAGGTGTCCAGCCCGAGGACGGCGTTCTCCGCCTTCGACTTGTCCTCCCACTCCCGCACCTTGTGCAGCGGAAACGTGGACGTGACCCGATGCCCGACCAGCACCTCAGCCGAGTTCCCCTTCCGGACGGTGTAGCTCATGAACCACATGACCTTCCCTCCGAGGCGACCGCGCTACGAACCCCTGAGTACACAGAGAGAGGTGGGGTTCGGGAGCGAACAACGGCTGACATCCCGCGATCCAGGATCGGACGGCGTTGGAGTTCAGGTGTCTTCGTAGAGTGGTGGCCCTGGCTCCCCCTAACGCTGCCAACATAACATTCTCGTTTGGGGTTTTGTTGAGGATCGCCGGGCTTGTTACAATTCGCGCCGGTCACCAGCCGCCGCACGCCCACCGGCCGGCGGCGGCTGGCGACCTGGGGCGGTTGTCGCGGCCGCGATCAGTGGCAAACGCCGCGGCGGGCGGGTACGTTTAAAGGGCCGAGCGAGTGGGGCCGAAAGGAACCGAGTACCGGGAGAAGCGTTATGAGCGGCAACGGGCGGAAACTGGTAGCGGCGCTGGCGGTCGGCCTGGGCCTGGGTGCGGCGGTGACGCACGCCCAAACCCCGCCGACCGAGCTGGTGGACCGCACCAAGCAGAAGCTGCTAGCGACCGAGTCCACGCTCTCGAACGAGGTGGCCGAGGTGCTGCGGACCGCCCCCGGCGTGGCAAAGGTGGACGCGGCGAAGGCCGTCCGCAACCTGAAAGAGGCTTCCGGCAAGGTGGCTGGGGCCAGCATTTCCGAGAAGAAGCGGGAAGAGTTGTTCAAGCAGCTCGACGCCGCGATTGCCGCCATTCAGAAGCCCGGAACCGCCCCGACCACCGAGAGCAAGGTGGACGCGGCCATCCTGGAGCGGGTTCTGCGGGATGAGAAGAACCGCAAGGTGATCGACGCCGGCACGCTGGAAGCGAAAGAGGTGAACGAGGCGTTCGACGCCATCGCCAAGGCCATCGACGACCGCCGCGACGCCGACGCCAAGCGGACCCTCGCCGCCGTCGCCGCCAAGTACCCGAACAACCCGTCGGTGCTGCTGCTGCAAGGGCAACTGTCGAACGCCGACGCCGTCACCGCCTCGCGGCTGTACGCCCAGGACGCGAGCAAGCGGTACAAGAGGGCCTACGACGACGTGCTCGTCGCCGCCCTGCCCAACGGCAAGGATCTCGAACTCGACCCGAAGTGGAAGGAGAAGCGTGACTTCCGGAACAAGCTGAACGCCCCGAAGCTGACGGCCGAAGAGGAGAAGCTGCTGAAGTCGCTCGACACGCAGATCAAGGGCGGGCTGAAGGACGCGCCGTTCCAGGAAGCCGTGCAACTGCTGTCCACGGCCATCGACCAGAAGATTTACGTCGATAGCAAGTCGCTCGAAGGCCGCGGGGTGAACCTGGACGACAAAGTGGACGTGCCGAGCGGGCTGACCGCCCGGAGCGCCCTGCGGATCATGCTGCAATCGAAGGGGCTGACGTTCGTGCTGCGGGAGAACGTGATTCAGGTGGTGACGGTGGAGGACGCGAAGAAGCAGTGCGTGGCGCGGGCCTACGACGTGCGGGATCTGGTGAGCGGCGGGGTGGTGGTCGGCAACCTCGGCCCGTGGGGGGCGTTCCTCGACTACCAGGCGGCGGCGGCCAACGCCCAGATCATCATCGACGCCATCAAGAAGGGCGTGGAGCCGTCGGCGTGGGAGGAGAGCGGCGGGGTGGGCAGCATCACCTTCCACCACGGCACCATGTCGCTCATCGTGCGGGCACCGTCCGAAGTCCACGCGGACCTGTACCGCAAGATGAACAAGTGAGCGACGTCTTGTAGGGCGGGTCGAGCGGCCGTGGAAACCGGTCAGATCAACGAAGTGCGAGGGTGCTGTTCAGGAACGAGAGCCGGCCGCGACGCCCCGCCGTGCCTTT
>JANNVG010000913.1:0-1942 GCA_031414395.1 Fimbriiglobus sp. | reverse complement strand
GCCGACGGCCTCCGCCCGGTCGTGTTCCAACTCTCCCGCACCAACCCGAGCGCCCCCTACACCGCCCCCGCGCTGGGCGTGTCGTTCAGCCTGAGCGGAACGGCGACGGTGGGAACTGACTACGCGGCGGCGTTCGGCGCCACCTTCGCCCCCGGAGCACTGACGACGACGGTGGTGCTGGGCGTATCGACGGACGAACTGAACGAAGGGGCGGAGTCCACGATTCTCACCGTGCTCCCGAGCACTGCGTATACCGTGCCGGCCGGCGGGGGGACCGGCACGGCGGACATCTTCGACCAAGGCACCATGCCTGCCGAGCGTGGTGTGGCGAGCGTGTCCGGCACCGTCTGGCGTGACCAAGTGCGGGACAACCTCCAGAACCCGTTCGTGCCGGGCGGCGATGCGGAGATGGCGGGTGTGCGGGTGACGCTTCTGGACGCGAACGGGAGCGTGTTCCTGAAGACCTTCACCGACGCAGGTGGCAACTACAGTTTCACCCGCCTGCCTTACGGCTCGTATCAGGTGGTCGTGAGCCTGTGGGGGATGGAGCAGTTCGTGGTGCCGAACTCGGGCGGCAGCCCGAACGAGGCCACCGACAGCGACGTGAACACGGAGGGTAGGTCGGACGTGTTCCAACTCAAGCCGGTTCAGCCGGGCGGCGACCCAGCCGACCAGGACGCCGACCGCGACGCCGGCGCCTTCCTCGCCGACCCGCCGGCCGTCGCTGACATGACAGTCCTCATCATGGATTCCAATCGCACGCCGGCAACCGACTTGAAGGTGGCCAAGTGGCAGTGGAGGGACAAGAAGAAGAACGAAGCATTCGTGGACGGAGCGAACAACCTGCCCAAGTTGGACGGGGTGAGCGAGAACGGGTTGGACCACGTCGATTGGGACCCAGATCGGTTCAACGTGTACGTCAAGGACGCCACTCGTGTGAACAGCTGGCTCGACGTGAAAATCCGCACGGGGAAGAGTGGGGCGCAGGGTGCGGACACCGATACGCCGACCAAGATCCGCCTGATCCGCGTGACCGGGGATCCGAAGTGGAAAGACTGGTACTGGTCCGACTCACAAATCCTGGTGTCGAACGAGGCGGACGACAAGCACGAGCGGGAGGTGGCGCTCATCCCGAATACCCTGGGTAAGCTCGGTGGCGGGGTGGGCAAGGATGACACCGACCCTGATGTCGCCCCCAACGCCGGCAACTTCAACGAGAAGCACGGGCTCAATTTCCCGCTGAGTGATCGCACCCACCGCGTCGCCCTCGGCGAGTACGTGAAGGTGAAGTACGACAACGTCCCCGAGGTCGAGGTCGAAGTGAAGGTCCGCAAGACGGTAAAACTCACGATTTACCGGATGAGCCAACCTGGGGTTTTTTTCGACGAGGCTGGAGTACTGGAGGCCAGGGTGGTGGAGGACGTGATGCGTGCACAGGAGACTTTCGCCCAAGTGGGCATCGCCATTACCGTCCTCTCGAACACCGTAGAGACGGTGCCGCAGGCGGTCGACCTGAGTGACGGGCTGGATGATCCCGTGGGTGTGGGTGTCCGCGGAGATGCGACCAACCCAAGCGTCTGGTCCCTCACCGCAGAAGCAAAATCGCTTCTGGAGCAAACCACGGAGCGGACAAAGAAAGCGAACGGGGTCGATGATATCGAAGTCTACTACATCAATCATTTTACTCGGGGCACAGTGAATGCCATTGCGATGACCCGCGCCTGGACGGCGAACGCGGATGAACTCGATGCGAACGGCGAAGGCAAGCACACCGATGCCGCGATTGTGGGTCCTACTGTGATGTATCGGTACACGCTGGCCCACTGGACTTCCCCACGGATTGTGGACAGCGTTTAGCGGTGGGGTCGGTTGTGCGTCCTCTCGTACTCGGCCGGGGCGACGTACCCCAGCGCGGAGTGCCGGCGGACGCGGTTGTAGAACA
>JANNVG010000912.1:0-3458 GCA_031414395.1 Fimbriiglobus sp. | reverse complement strand
GCCGTCTCCCTGCTCAAGCGGGCGACGACCAAGGGGAGTATGCAGACCCGCCGCCTGATGGCCGCCTGGGACGACGACTTCCTGCTCCAGGTACTGAACGGAATGCCAGAGGCTCATAGTGCGTAAGCCCTAGGATGTCGGTCAGCGAGTGCAACTTGTTCGCCGTCTCGCGTTGCGGGTCGGGCAGGTCGGCGAACACGGCGGCGATGGGCAGCGGCATCGGGGAATCCTCGCGGGAACCCCCTGTGATAGCCGTAAACCGCTAAAATGTCAGCCATTCGTAGTGCGGTAGCCCTGGGGAGCCGAGTGCGTGAGGGGTGATCGCTCGCAACTCTCGAATTGTAAACTTATGTCCACTATTCTTGAATAGTGGGTCCGGCCACGTCCCCCCCACCCTCCGCGGACCCACTCCCACTTTCCGCTACCACCCATGCCCGTCAACGACTTGCGACCGATTCGCACCGACACGCCCGACGCCGGACCCACTCGCCCGACACCCCGGTGGCTGTGGCACGGCTTCCTCATGCCCGGCGATGTCACCCTCCTCACCAGCCTGTGGAAGACCGGCAAGACCACCCTGCTCACGGGCTTGCTCCGACACCTCGCCACCGGGCAACCGTTCCTCGGACTCATCGTCCGATCCGGGCGCGCCTGGATCGTCTCCGAGGAGTCGCTCGACCAGTGGCGGGACCGCGTCCGCCTGATGCCGCTGGGGCCGCACGTCCACCTGCTCGCGCGGCCGTTCCGCGGGCGACCCACACGCTCGGGTTCGTCGACGTGTCGTTGGAACTGACGCGGTACAGCAAGCTGAAGACGGACGACAACCGCCGCCTGCTTCTGGCGCAGTCGCGGCGGCCCGAAACGACGCCCCGCCTGTCCTACGAATGGGACAAGACGACCGGCGAGTTCCGGGCGGTGACCGACCCGCGCGAACGGCAGTTCGAAGAGAACTGGCAGGCGGTACTGGCGGTCCTCCAGGCGCGGACGGCGGCGGTCACGCATAAGGGGATTCGGGAGTTCTGGCCGTCGGACGCGGAGCGGCCGAGCGAGACGACGCTGTACGAGTGGTTGAACCACGCCACCGCGAAGGAGTTGGTGCGGCGGGAGGGGAAGGGCACGCGGATGAACCCGTGGCGATATCGCCTGGAGAACGAAGACGACGCGTATTGGGATCGCGGCCAACTCCCGCCGCTCCGCCCGCTGTTCGACTGACCGCACGAGCGACGCGGCACCGACACGACCCGCCGCTGTGCGGTTTGCGGTTGGACTCATTCCAATGCGTTTACGGGGCAGACGGGCGCACCTCCGCCGGGTACACTCTGCCGGCACCCACCGAGCCGCCCACCCATGCCCGCCGACGTGAAGCCGCTCTTCCGCCCGGACGCCCTCCGCCCGAAGTTGGCCGGGTTCAACGTCCCGCCCGCCGCCGCCGCTGCCCGCCAAAAGCTCGCCGCGTGGGTGACGCTGCTCGCCTCCGACGCCGGCAAGAAGCGGAAGGAAACGGAACTGCTCGCCGACTTCCTCCGCGACGTGTTCGTGGACACCCTGGGGTACGTCCCGCCGCCGGCCGGCGCGTACTCGCTCAATAAGGAAGCGCTGGTGCAGGTGGACGGCAAGTTCGCCGACGGTGCCCTCGGGCGGTTCGGCGGGGAGAAGGATCAGTTCGTGGCCGTGCTGGAAGGGAAGGGGCCGCGCGACCCGCTCGACATCCCGTTCGCCGGGCGGAAGCTGTCGGCGGTGGACCAGGCGCTGAAGTACGCCGTCAACCTGCCGACCGACTGGTATCTGGTCACCAACCTCCGCGAACTGCGGCTCTACTCCAAGCAGGCGGACCAGCGGACCTACGAGCGGTTCGAGGTGGCGAAGTTGGCCACCGACGACACCGAGTTCGCCCGGTTCGTGTTCCTGCTCGGGGCGGAACGCCTGCTCGACCCGGCCGGCAGTCACCTGAACGCGGTGCTGGCCGAATCCGCCAAGATCGGCCGCGAACTGACCGCCGTGTTCTACGACGTGTACCGGACCATCCGCCGCAACACCTTCGACGCCCTCTGCCAGCACAACCGCGACCGCGACCCCGCCAAGCTGCTTGCGGCCACCCAGAAGATTCTCGACCGCGTGCTGTTCATCGCCTTCGCCGAAGACCGCAAGCTGCTCCCCGGCGACATCATCGCCAAAGCTTACGACCAGAAGGCGAACCCATTCGACCCGCTACCCGTGTGGGCAAATTTCAAGGGGCTGTTCCGCTCCGTGGACAAGGGGAACAAACCGCTCGGCATCTGGGAGTACAACGGCGGGCTGTTCGCCCCCGACGAGTTCATCGACGCGCTCGCCGTGCCGGATTCGGTGTGCGCCGGGTTCAAGCTGCTGGCCGAGTACGAGTACGGCGGGAACACCTCCGCCGGTGGCGAACTGATCGACGTGGACATCCTGGGCCACGTCTTCGAGCAGTCCATTTCCGACCTGGAAGAGATGCAGAACGTGCTTGCCGGGCGGGTGGCCGCACCCAAGGCGAACGAGAAGACCAGCCGCAAGGAGGCCGGAGCCTTCTACCCCCCGGAGTTCGTCACCCGGTACATCGTGGCCGAGACGCTCGGGCCGGTGCTGGCCGACAAGTTCGAGACGCTCCGGGCCGACCACCAGCAGCGTGCGACGAAGACGACGAAGAAGGTGCTCGACAACCCGGCCGCATTCGACGTGACCGACCTGACCAAACCGCAAACGGCTGCCCTCACCGCCTTTTGGGTGGCGTGGCGGGCGGAGTTGGAGACGGTGCGGATCGTCGATCCGGCGTGCGGCAGCGGGGCGTTCCTGATCGAAGCGTTCGACCAGATGTTCGCCGAATACCAGAAGGCGGAAGCGTTCCTCACCCAACTCGGGGCGGGGGCCGGGCTGTTCAAGCTGAGCAAGACCATCCTCGAACACAACCTGTACGGGGTGGACCTGAACGGCGCGGCGGTGGAGATCGCCCGCCTGTCGTGCTGGATCAAGACGGCCGAGTACGGCCAGACGCTCACGAGCCTGGAAGGGAAGGTGGTGCAGGGGAACAGCGTGGTGTCCGACCCGGCGTTCAGCCCGGACGCCTTCGACTGGAAGCAGCGGTTCTCCGACGTGTTCGCCGGCGGCGGGTTCGACGTGGTGATCGGCAACCCGCCGTATGTGCGGCAGGAGTGGATCAAGGACATCAAGCCGCACCTGCAACAGCACTACAAGGCGTATGACGGCACGGCCGACCTGTACGTCTACTTCTACGAGTTGGGGCTGAACGTCCTGAAGCCAGGCGGCCGGCTGGGGTTCATCGTCACGAACAAGTGGCTGAAGGCTGACAGTTCACCGCATTCTTGGGGTTGACACGCTGGGTGTGTTTGGCTCCGCTGGGGCTTTCCTGGCGGACCCATGACACCAGCCACGACCCTGCTCGATGCCGCCCCGACCCTGTTCCCCGATCTGGATCTGGGGGA
>JANNVG010000911.1:0-7554 GCA_031414395.1 Fimbriiglobus sp. | reverse complement strand
CGCCCTACCGCTGTGGGAAGAACTCCGCGACCGACGGGCCGGCGCTACAATCCTCTCATGTCCACCCTCGATGCCCTCCGGCAGGCTGTGCTGGCAAATCCCGACGACGACCTGCCGCGGCTGGTGTTCGCCGACTACCTGGAGGAGAACGGCGACGGGGAACGCGCGGCGTTCATCCGCGCGCAGGTGGAACTGGCCAAGGCGCCGGAGTACGAGCCGTTCGCCGTGCTGTGCAAAACGCGGAATCAGGAGTGGGTGTCAGGGTGGCCGCGGGGGCGCGAACTGCCGCAACTCACGACCAACGGTTCGGTACGGTGGTCCGGCCTTCCATTCCGCCGCGGGTTTGGTTGCGCGGTGGACTGCTCTCAACTGCCAGCGCTACAACAAACCATACCACCGCTGCTCATGCAGGAACCTATCGGTGAACTCCATCTAGGCACTGCCACCCTCGACCAGTGGCGGGAGTTCGCCACCTCGCTGTGGCTCACCCGAATTCGCTCCCTCGCCCTCACCGGCATCTCGTCGCCGAACGAACCGCTCCGCTGTCTCCGCGAGTCGCCGTACACTACCGGCATCACGTCACTGCGGTTGGAGACGACCAACTTCCCGTCGATCCCGATCATCCTCGAAGACCTGTTCGCCGCCCCGCTCGGGAAGCAATTGACATCACTCTCGATGCGGCACGGGTACGGGTCGGTGGACGAAACCCTCGAAGGTATCGCTCAGAACGGGCCGGTCAGCCTGACCGAATTCGACCTGTATCACATGGGGTTCGGGCCGACCGCCGCCCGCACGTTCGCCGACACCGGGTTGGCGAAACAGACCGAAATCCTGCGGCTGAACGGGAACGCGCTCACCACCAACGGCCTGTCCATTCTGGCGACGGCCGTTGAACGGCTTCGAGTCCTCGACTTGACGAAGACGACGCTGAACGCGGCCGCAACGGGTGTACTCGCCAACACGCCCGCGTTCGCGCCCCTTCGCAAGCTCGTCGTCGATGGCAACCCGCTCGGCACCGACGGCATCAAGTCGCTCGCCCGCTCGCCGCACCTCGCCGGGTTGCGGTCGCTCGGGCTGGCGAACACGCACTGCGACAACGCGGCGGTCCGCTACCTCACCCGCGGCACGTGCTGGCCGAACCTGGTCGAACTGGATTTGCGGAACAACCCGATCTCCGACACCGGGGCGAAGCACCTGCTGACCGCCCGCCCCGCACCCGACCTGACGAGCCTGGTGTTGCCGACACGGAACCTGACGGACGACATGCGGGCGGAACTGGTGGCCAAATTCGGCGAGGTTGTCTGTGTCGTCGAGTAGCGGGTAAACTGGTCCCACCCCTGGGAGGCGTGTCATGACCCGCCGGTTCGTCTTCTGGTCCGCGGTGGCCCTCACCGCCGTCGTCGTCGCCGGCATCATCTTCGCCGTGATCGCCATGACCTCTTCGCACCAACCCCCGCCGGCCGAGCCGCCCGTCACCACCCGGCCGGCCGCGAACGCGGACACCCCCCCGCAAGGGCTGACGTTCTACGGCCAGGACGGGCCGATGGTCTTCACGGCCAAGTCCGCCACCTACTCCGTGGACGAGCGGAACCGCCTGGACCTCCAGATCGCGTGCGACGAACACCCCGACTGACCGGAGCGTTCGCGGCTCCGAGCGAGTCACCTGTCGGTCCGCTGAAATCCCCCCGCCCGCACGTAGACAATCAGGTGGACAGCACCGCATCCCGGAGGCCGCACCGTGCGCACGCTCTTCTCCCTCCTGTTCGTCGCCGTTCCGCTGCTCGCCGCCCCGGTGCCGGCGGCCGACGAGAAGCCGAAGCCGCGGGCCAAGCTGCTCGGCACGCTCGTCGTGAACGTGAACGTGCAGGCGGTTTACTGGACGCCCGACGGCAAGCACCTCGTCCTCGTCGGCGACAAGCGGGTGCTGGTGTACCCCCGCGAGCAGGTCGGCACGCCCGCCCCGAAGCCGCTCGCCGCGTTCGACCGCCCCGACACCTACGGCACGGTGGGCCAGACGACCGACGGCGGGCTGTGGGTGCTCGCCCCCGCCCGGCAGAAGGTGAACGCCGAGAACCGCCTGCACTTCTGGTCGGCCAAGTCGCTCGTGTCGCCCGGCGAGCCGAAGGCCGACCGGGTGATCGACCTGGAAGCCGACAACCCGACCGGGGCGGTGGTGTCGGCCGACGGCGGGAGCGTGTTCGCCACCCTCATGACGACCCGCCCGGCCCCGAACCCGAACGGCAATCGCAACTCGGTCGAGTACCTGCCGAAGTTCCTGCGGCTGAGCGCCAAGACCGGCGACGTGGTGAAGCGGACGCCGCTCGCCGACCTGTGCGAGGGCCGGTACGCCGGCAGCGCGTTCGACCCCCGCACCGGGCGGGTGTACCTGGCCGTTCACGCCGGCGACGAGACGGTGGTCAGTTGCCGTGATTTGGACGCCGCCAAGCCGGTGTGGGAGCGGAAACTGTCGGCGAAACCGGAAGCGGACTCGCTCGGCGTGTTCGTGCTGTCGCCGGACGGCAGCCGGGTCGCGTACCGCCAGCCGACGCTCACCGTGGTGCCGCCGGGTGGGTTCGGTGGCGGCCCCCCTCCCCGCGGGGGTGGGCCCGGTGGCGGGCGCCCCGCGCCGGTGGCGTACGAGTCCACGAGCACGCTGCTCACGTTCGACGCCAAGACGGGCGAGCCGGGGGCGGAGTTGGCGAAGGCGGACATCCGCTGGGGCAACGGCTACTCGTTCTCGGCCGACGGGCGGCTGCTGTTCGCCGCGGTGGGCACGGTGGAGGGGGGCAAGCTGGGCGTGTGGGATGTCAAGAGCGGGGCGGAACTGAAGACGTGGGACCGCGGGTCGGCCGACGTGGGGGGCACCTTCGCGCCGAGCGGGTTCGAGTTAGCCATCGTCGAGCGGGAGCGGAAGGATGTGCTCGGCCCACGGGTGGCGGTGCCCGGCGGGTTCAATGGCAACGGCGGGCAGCAGTGGGACACCCGCCAGGAGGTGGTGCGGGTCGAGCACACGTCCACCGTCGGCGTGTGGGATTTGTCCCCGGTGGTGAAGTGAAAGACGAGCCGCGACCGCCAGGGAGCGGGGTGGCGTCAGGTGGCGGGTGTGGCGGCGCGGGCGAGGTCCGCGGCCCAGGCCGCGTCGTCGGGCGGCAGAGGCGGTTGTGGGGTGAAGCGGTGGATGCGCGGGCCGTACCCCGCCTCGTCGAACGTGTGGTGAAACACCGCCTGAAGGTCGATGAGAGGTTCCTCCTCCCCACGCCGGAGAGGGATTGGGATGACGGGCAGTGAATCCCGGAGTTGGACGGGCCAGATGTCCGCGTTCGGTCGCTCCCACGGCCGCGAGACCATCGCGTAGTAGTCGCACGCCGGCGGGCGTCGGAGCGGCAGTCGCGGCCCGCCGCGGAGGAAGTCGAGTTCGATGTAGTTGGCTTGCGACGTGACCAGTGCCCGCCGCTTGTCCAGAAAGCTGTCGCGGTCATTCCCGGTGGCCTTGTTCGACGGGCTGAGCAGTTCGATCACGGTGACCACCGTCTCGTCGTTGCGGTCCACCACTTCGAGGTAATTGACACTCTCGCGGGTGTATCGTGGCAGGACGACTTGCGCCGGTGCCGCCACCCCTCCCTTGACCTTCGGTCCTTTCTTCGCCCCTCGCCGGGCGGCCACGCTCACATCGCCGATTCCAACCTGTCGCGGCTCGTCGTCCTCCTCCAGGTCACGCAGGTAGATGTGTTCCTGGAGCAGAACGAAGTACCCCGGCTCGACCGCGACCCGGACGGCCGACCGCAAGAACGTGAGGTAGGCGTTGTGGAAGTCCGCCCACACGTGGGGGTGTTCCAGGTACGGGTTCATTCCGGGGAACGGCGACGGCATGGCGATCCCTTCAGGTGGCGGGGGTGGCGGCGCGGGCGATCTCGGCGGCCCAGGTGGCGTCGTCGGCGGGCAACAGCGGGGACGGCCTGCCGGCGTACAGTTGGTGGCGATAGGCCCCGCCGTCGTACACCGCGTCGATGAGCGGTTTCAGATCGAGCGCCAACTCCGGCTCATCGGTGTGGAGCGGGATCGGGATGGGCGGGAGCGGCTGACGCACTCCGACCGGCCACACCTGCACGTCCGGCCGCTGCGGGCGGCGAGACACCAACACCCGGTAGGCCGACTCCGGGGCGTCGTCCACCGGCATCCGCTCGCCCCCGCGGAGCAGGTCGATTTCCACCAGGTGCGCCGCACTCCGCAAGATCCGCCGCCGCTTCCGCAGGTACTGTTCGCGGTCGTCGCCGGGCGATTTGTTCGACGGGCTGAACAGTTCGACCACCGTGACGACCCGCCGGGTCTGGCTGTCGCGGATGGTCAGCCAGCGGTGTTTGCGGGTGATCGCCCCGAGCCGCACGCGACCCGTGATTGGGGCGGAAGCGGGGGCGGCGAGGGTGGCCGTTCCGGTGGGGTGCGTGGCGTCCTCGTTCCGGCTGATGGCGTTGTCGGCCACGGCGAACAACTCACTCCGGTCGGTGTGCGGTTGCTCGATGTAGAGCGACTCTTCGACGTTCACGAAGTACCGCGGCGCGGCCGCCGGCCCGAGTGCGTCCATCATCTTGACGATGAGAGACGTGTGGAACCCCCGCCACAAGCCGGGCTGCTCGAAGTACGGGTTCATTCCGGGGAACGGCGACGGCATGGCGAACCCTTCAGGTGGCGGGGGTGGCGGCGCGGGCGAGGTCGGCGGCCCACCCGTCGTCCGGCGGCGGCAAGGGTGGGTCAGGGGGAGACTGGTACAGGTCGTCCTCGTAGCCGGCGTCGTCGTACACCTGATGAAGGAGCGCCTGGAGGTCGAGTTGGGGTTCCGGTTCCCCCGGGCGAAGCGGCACGGGAATCACCGGCATCCGGTCGCGGACGCGGAACGGCCAGAACCCCACCCGCGGGCGGTCGTGCCGCCGACTGACGGTCACGCAGTAATCGCACGCGGGGAAGTCCACCCACGGCATTCGCAGCCCGCCGCGGAGCAGGTCGATCTCCACAAGGTTGGCGGGGGAGGCGAGCAGCCGTCGGCACTTGTGTTCGTGCTGTTCGCGGTTCTCGTCGTTCGCTTTGTTGGACGGGCTGAGTAACTCGATGGCGGTGACGAGCAGCCGATTCGCCCGATCCCGGACCTCCAGGTAGGAGATCCGCTCCAGTTCGACGTCGGGTGGGATCGCCCCGACCGCCGGGGCGTCCAGAACGGCGAGTGCGCCACCGCGGCCGGCCGGCCGGTTGGTGATGAGTCCGAGGTCCGGTCGCCCGAGCCTTTCCCTGTCGTCGGCGTCGTCCGGTTCGACGCTGTGCAGGTACACGTACTCCTCGATCCGCACCACGTAATTCGGTCGCACTTGGCGGACGAGAGCGTTCCGGAGCACCACCAAGTATGCGTCGTGGAAGTCCGCCCAGTGGTGGCGGTGTTCCAGGTACGGGTTCATTCCGGGGAACGGTGACGGCATACTCGGCCCTCGTGTGCGGGCGCATTGTACCCCGGCGGGGGCGAATTCCGCCCGGATCGGTTGCCGCACGGGGGCGTCGCGGCTATCGTGGTGTGTTAGGTGAGTATCTTATCCAGAGTGGCTGAGGGTTCAGGCCCTTCGACGCCACAGCAACCGGCCGGACGCTGAATCGCACGATTCATCTCCCGGTGCTGGTGCTACCTCCTGCTCGACCCCCGGCGAAAGCCGCGTCGAGGCAGATAAGATACCGAGTACGGCCGAGCGTTCACCGCCCCGGCCGTGCCGTTCTCTTATCTCACCCACCCCCGCCGCGAGTGCGGGATCTGGATCAGTTCTCAACCCAACCCGATGTCCCGTCATCCCGGTCCAGGGTGAACTCCCGTGTCCGACTTCTCCACCGGCCTGAAGTGCAAGCTGTGCGGCAAGCTGTACCCGAAGCAGCCGACCAACTTCTGCACCGACGACTTCGGCCCGCTCGAAGTGGCCTACGACTACGCCGCCATCAAGCAGAACGTGAGCCGGGCGAAGATCACCGCCCGCCCCCGCGGCATGTGGCGGTACCGCGAGCTGCTGCCCATCAGCGGCGAACCGACCGTCGGCCCGCAGGTGGGCGGCACACCGCTCATCAAGGCGGATCGTTTGGCGAAGGAGATCGGCGTCAAAACCCTCTGGATCAAGAACGACGCCGTCAACTTCCCCACGCTCTCGTTCAAAGACCGCGTGGTGAGCGTGGCACTCAGCAAGGCGGTCGAGTTCGGGTTCAAGACGGTCGGGTGTGCGAGCACCGGCAACCTGGCGAACAGCGTGGCGGCCCAGGCGGCCCAGGCGGGATTGGAGGCGTACATCTTCGTGCCGTCGGACTTGGAGAAGGCGAAGATCTTGAACACGAGCGTGTACGGGGCGAACGTGGTCGGCGTGACCGGCACTTATGATGAGGTGAACCGCCTGTGTACGCAGGTGGCGTTCAAGTACAACTGGGGGTTCGTGAACATCAACCTGCGGCCGTTCTACGCCGAGGGGTCGAAGACGATGGGGTACGAGATCGCCGAGGATCTGGGCTGGCGGGTGCCGCAGCACGTGGTGGTGCCGATGGCCGGCGGGTCGCTCGTCGGCAAGATTCACAAGGCGTTCAACGAGCTGTACGACGTGGGGCTGATCGACACCCCCGTGACGACGAAGATGTACGGGGCGCAGGCGACCGGGTGTAACCCGATCAGCGACTGCGTGAAGAGCAACCGCGACCGGCACAAGCCGATCCGCAAGCCGAACACCATCAGCAAGAGCCTGGCCATCGGCGACCCGGCGGACGGCATCTTCTCGTCCAAGCTCATTAAGGAGAGCGGCGGGTGGGCGGAGGACGTGAGCGACGACGAGATCGTCGAGAACATGCTGCTGCTCGCCCGCACCGAAGGGGTGTTCGCCGAGACCGCCGGCGGGACGACGCTGGCCGTGGCCCGCAAGCTGATCGCGCAGGGCCGCATCCCCCGCGACGAAGAGATCGTCATTTGCATCACCGGCAACGGGCTGAAGACGCAAGACTGCGTGGCCGAGGCGGTCGAGCGGCCGGCGATCATCAAGCCGAGCCTGGACGCGTTCGACGCGGTGTTCAGCGGCACCCCGGCCCGCGAAGCCGTTTTGGTGTAGAAAAATACAGAGCCACGGATGAACACAGATCGACACAGATGCAGAGAGTTTGAATGCCGTCTTTCTGCTGATCTGTTTTCATCCGTGTTGATCCGTGGCGACTTTCTGAGGAGTCATGATGCCGATTACCGTAGACATCCCCCCGCCGCTGCGCGAGTACGCCGGCGGCAATCTGAAAGTGCCGGTGAGCGGGAACACCGTCCACGAGTGCTTGCACGACCTGGTGAAACAGTTCCCCGACCTGGGGCCGAAGCTGTTCGACGCCGGCAAGCTCCGCCCGCACGTGAACGTGCTGGTCAACGACGAGGACATCCGCTACTTGGACGACCTGGGCACGGCGGTGACGGACGGAAACATCGTGGCACTGATTCCCGCCGTGGCGGGTGGTTAACGAATTTCCTGGAACCGCGACCGACAGGGAGCGGGTGGGTGATCGCACCCGCTC
>JANNVG010000910.1:0-3814 GCA_031414395.1 Fimbriiglobus sp. | reverse complement strand
CCAGCACGTTCGCCTCGATCGGTGCCGCCCAAGGCGTCTTCAACGGCGGCGATATCATCCAGATCGAACCCGGCTCGTCGCCCGGACCGATGGGGGTGGGCAATCTGGCGGGTCAGACCATCCGCGGCAACCCGGCGTTCGCCGCCGACACCCTGCCAGTGGTCGCCATTAACCAGTCGGCGGCCGTCTTCCAGGCGAACGTCACCCTGCGGAACCTCCACGTCGTGCTCGGCGACTCACTCACCATCACCGGGTCCGGGTGGACCATCGAAGGGTGTGCCGTCACCAACGCCTTCAACATCGGTGCGACGGAAAGCCTGATCGACCTGGACTCGACCGGCACCACCCTGCGGAACAACCGCTTCACCGGCATCATCGGTACCAGCGGCGGGAACGTCGTCGGCGTCACACCGCCGGCCGGCGGCAGCGCCAACCTGATCACCGACAACACCTTCTTCGCCTTCTCCAACCTGATCCTGGTCGAGTACGAACCGGTCGCCCTCCGCACCGTCACCGTCCAGGTGGTCAACAACACGTTCCTCGGGCAGGACAGTGCGAGCCTCACGAACACCCTCGTCATCGTCGCTGGTGGGGCCAACATCGCCGGGCTGACCATCTCGAACAACACCTTCACCGACAATTCCACCAACGGGCAGGTGGCGATCCTCATCGGCACCCCGACCGCATCGGGCACGTCCGTCACCGTCAGCAACAACCGCATCTCGCTGCCCAACTCGACTGCCAACTCCGTGAACGCCGGCATCCGCATGGAAGGCAACGCCGGGAACACCCGCACCTTCACCCTGTCGCACAACGACTCCGCCACCAACGGGAACGGGTTCGGCATCGTGGTGGCGGCGAACGCCACCTCCGCTACGGACTTGGTGGGCAAGGTGGAGGGGAACGACCTGCACCGGAATCGCATCGGCCTCCGGCTGGTCGGTACGGTCAATACACGTGTCAGCGGGGTCGATCTCGGCGGCGGCGCGCAAGGCAGCCTGGGGCTGAACAACTTCCACGGGTTCACGGCCACCGCCACCGCCAACGCCGGGGCCATCGTCGTCGAGGCGGGGTTCGACACCGCCCAGACGGTGTTCGCGCGGAACAACATCTGGAGCGTGCCCAACCCGGAGACGGTGATCCGCGACAGCGACGACGCAGCCCTGTTCGTGAACGTCGACTCCGCCAGCCCGCTGACGGCCAACCAGTCGGCCGTGGCCGCCCTGTACCACACGTTCCTGCGGCGGAGCGCCGACGTGAACAACCCCGCCGGCGCCGGCCTCTGGGTGAATCAACTCACCGGCGGCACGCCGTTCTCGACCGTGGCCAACGGCATCGGCCGCTCGCCGGAGGCGCTCGGGTACGTGATCGACGGGCTGTACAAGTCCATCCTCGGCCGCGACGCCGACCCGGTCGGCCGGCCGCACCACATCAACCTGCTAGCGGGCGGGTTCACGGTGGAACAGATCCAGATCGGCTTCTTCGCGTCCGCCGAGTACCGCGTCCGCTTCGGCGGTGACCCCGCCTTCGTGTCGTCACTGTTCCAGACGCTGCTCGGCCGCGTGCCGTCGCAGGGCGACCTCGACACCTGGCTGAACCTGCTGCCGTCGCTCGGGCGATCCGGCGTGGCCAACGGGTTCGTGCAGTCCGTGGAGTACCGCAACCGGGAAGTGACCAACCTGTTCTTCGACGTGCTCAAGCGGACGGCGGCGAACGCGCCCAGCGCGGCCGACGTGGCGTTCCAGGTGAACACCGGCCTCGACCTGCTGTCGCTCCGCGTGGCGTTCGCCGGGAGCGCCGAGTTCTTCGCCAACGGGTGAGCGGCTACTTCGCCGGCGGCAGTTCCACGCCGCCTTTCTTGAGGGCCTCTTCCAGCTTCGCGCGGTCACACACGGTCGGGTCGAACAGGGCCGTCACCTTGCCGGCCTTGAAGTCCGCCGTCGCCCGCTCCACTCCGGCCACGGCGGTGAGCATCCGGTTCGCGGCATACGAGCACCCCTTGCACGGGCAACCGGCGACTGCGATTTCCACCGTCGTCAGCTTGTCCGCCGGGGTGGGCCAGCAGTTGAGCGGGTCGGGCGACCTGTTCCTGGGCGTGCGGGAGCAGAACTTGCAACCGATTGTCAGCGGGTCGAAATGCGGGTCGGGGGCGTACCCGTACCGTGCCAGCCGGTTCGACGACCAGTGCGGCATGTTCCACTTCTGGAGTCCGCACCCTGGCGGGGCGAACTTCGCCTTCTGCGACGGCAGCGTTCACTTCCTGCGGTACTCGGCCAACGTCATCCTGCCCGCACTCGCCACCCGTGCCGGCGGTGAGGTCGTTCCGGGTGACGACTGACCCGATTCGATCATTTTCGCCACCAGCATCCGACGCCACATTCGCCGTAACCCCTTGCGGGGCATGAGTTCTTCTACGAGAAGGACATGATTCCACGGAGGGGTGGGGGGAGGTGGAATGAACCATTCCACCCGCGCGCCGGGAGGCCGACGTCGGGTGGCGGTGGTCGAATGGCAAGTTGGAAACTTGCCCCACTGGGATCACCTAGAATGCTCGGCATGACTGCACTCCTCGAATCGAACGTTCCCGGCTTCCCCGTCCGTCGTGGCAAAGTGCGGGACGTGTACGACCTCGGCGACACGCTCGCCGTCGTCGCCACCGACCGCATCTCCGCCTTCGACTGGGTGATGCCCACCCCCATCCCCGGCAAGGGCGAACTGCTCACCGCCATGAGCCGGTTCTGGTTCGACTTGCTCGATGTGCCGAACCACCTGATCCCGGACGAGGCGGAACTGCTGCCCGAGGCTTTCCGCCCCCTCGCCGCCCGCACCATGCTTGTCACGAAAGCGCAGGTGGTGCCGTTCGAGTGCGTCGCCCGTGGGTACTTGGCCGGCAGCGGGTGGAAGGAGTACCGCACCAGCGGCACGGTGTGCGGACTCCCGCTCCCGCGGGGACTGGTGGAATGCGGCAAGTTGCCCGCGCCGTTCTTCTCACCGGCGACCAAGGCCGAGAGCGGGCACGACGAGAACGTGAGTTTCGCGGTGATGGCGAACGCGGTCGGGCGAGAGTTCGCCGTCAACCTTCGCCGCCAAACGCTCGACGTCTACACCCGCGCCGCCGAGTTCGCCGAGTCGCGCGGCATCATCCTGGCCGACACTAAACTGGAATGGGGCACGCTGCCGAACGGCGAAGTCATTCTGATCGACGAGGTGCTGACTCCGGACAGCTCCCGCTACTGGCCGGTCGAAACCTACCGCCCCGGCAGTTCCCCGCCGTCGTTCGACAAGCAGTACCTCCGCGACTGGCTGGAAACGACCGGCTGGGACAAGGCCAGCCCTCCTCCGCCCCTGCCGCCCGAGGTGGTGGCCGCCACCGCCGCCAAGTACCGCGAGGCGCTGGATCGGCTGACTAAGTAGGTGCCGCCCGGCAAGCGGCACTCATTCAAGTGCCGCCCGGCAGGCGGCACCTACTTCAATTCCCCCTTGCGGCCTCCCGCCTCGCCCCTATCGTTTTCTTGTCCGTCACCAGTGTTCCGCATCGAAGAGAAGTCATGCCAGCAACGTGCGTGGTCGGCCTCCAGTGGGGCGACGAGGCGAAGGGCAAAATCGTCGACATCCTGGGCGATTCGCACCAGTTCGTGGTGCGGTTCAACGGCGGGGCGAACGCCGGTCACACGGTGGTGTGGGGCGACCGCAAGTTCGCCCTCAGCCTGCTGCCCACCGGGGTGCTCAAGCCGCACGTCACGTCCGTCATCGGCAACGGGGTGGTGGTGTTCCCGCCGCGGTTCCTGGAAGAAGTGAGCAATCTGCGGGCGGG
>JANNVG010000909.1:0-3969 GCA_031414395.1 Fimbriiglobus sp. | reverse complement strand
GCCACCCACGCCTCGATGTCCGCGCGTCGCCACTTCTTGCTGCCGCCGATCCGCACCGGGGCGGGCAACCGTCCGGCCGTTTGGTCGCGTTCGAGCGACGGGACGGAGCGGTTCAGCAGCACGGCCAACTGCCGGATGTCGATGAGCAGCGGCGTCGGCGGGGCCTTGTCCGTCAGGGTGGTCGGGGTCACGATTTCTTCCTCCGGCGGGGTTTGGGTTTGGGGTCGAGACACTTCATCGCCTTCGCGTTGCGGTGCTTCCACTCGTCGAGCGCGAACAGTAAGCGGCCGAGCAGCGGGACGGGCAAGCGGGACGGGTCGGCGGCCAACTCGTGCAGGCGGTCGAACCCGCCGCGGAGCATGGCCGAGAGGCGGGGGTCGTGCCCCTGCCGCGAGCGGTACGTCAGGCGGTGGCAGTGGCGGCAGCCGAACCACGGCGAGTGCGGCGGCTGGTGCAGCTTGGCCACCCGGCGGTACACGTCACGCCGTTCACGGTGAGCGGGCAGCGGACCAGATACCGGGTGCCGCCGTTCGGGGTGGCGAGCGGGACGAGGGCGAGCGAGTAGGCGTACTCCTTGCGGTCGGCCCCGCTCCCCCACCCGTAGGCGAGCGCGACGGAGTGCGGGTTGGGGAAGGCGAACGCCAGGGCGGACTCGCCCCCGCCCGCGTCTTTCCACACCAGCGTGCCCGACCGCCCGGCGGCCGGCGGGTGAACGCCGATCAGCCCGGCCACGGTGAACCAGCGGCACGACTCCGCCCGCGTCTTCTTGCGGTGCCACCCCCAGCGTCCACTTCCGAACCCGCCCATCGGTGTGCCCTCGTGTGCGCAGAGTGTGGCGGGTCCACCCGCCCGCACCCGCTCTCAACCGTCCGTCACCGTCACCCGCCGGCCGTCACCGCGAACGCCGGATTTTCCGTACTCCGCGTGTGTGTCACCCGTGCCCGTGCGATGGCATGATGCCGGGTGCGGCGGAACCGGCGTCGGCCGAGGGCGAAAAAAACGGACCCCCTCGCGGAGCCGTCCGGCGACAGTTCCGCGGGGGAAGAGTGACCGCCCCGGAGGGCGGGAGACGGGACGTGATGCCGGGTGCCGCCTCACCAGTGGAGGCGGTACATCCGGCGTAGCGGGCGCTACTTTCTACGTAGCGCCGAAAAATGTGGGCGACTCAGGTGAGCCAGGACACCCCGCCCGCCACGTACGTCAGCGTGTGGCCGCGGTCGAGGGTGAGCCGGAGGTGCTCCGCGAAATGGGTGTCGAACTTGGCGATGTCTTCGACCGCTCGCGTGATGGCGTTCGTCACCGCCTTCCGCACCTTCTCCCGGTCGCTCCCCGCGTCCCGGAGTTTGCCGCCGATGCCGGTGTCGCTTTTCAACTCCGCGAGCAGGGCCGACCGCTCCTGTTCCAACTGCTCCTGCCGAACGGGATCGTTCGCCCGTTTCGCCCCGTCGATGTCGTCGGCGATCTCGGCCAGACGTGCCCGGTAGCTGGTCACTGCCTCCGCGTCCGCCCGCTTGCCGCTGTCGGTGAGCGCGTATTCGACACGTCGGCGTGACACCGCGCTCGCCAGACTGACGGCCGAGATCGGTTTGTCCGGGTTGGAGAGCAGGGCGTGGACGTAGACGGCCCCTTTGCTCGACAGCAGGAAGTTCTCCCCGCCCTGCCACCGCACGCGGTACGCCTGCCCCTTCCGCCGGAACACGTTGTCCGGGTCGGGTGGGTCGGGTTCGGCCTCGGCGGTGGTGTGGGACATCAGGCGGACGAGACAGCCGGGCGCGAGGGTGCCGTCCCGGAAGCGGCCGGACGTGGCCGCCGCCGCCAGTTCCCGGTCCACCACACCGTTCACTTGAGCGGCGTGCCGTTGGTACAGGTCGTAGACCGCCGCGAGCGCCTCCCCCGGCGTTCCGGCCATGTGCCGGAGCGCCCGCCCGACCTCTCCGAAGCGGGCGGCGAACTGGTCGGCGGTCATCCGACCCACGCGGGTGGCCGTATCCAGGTACGAGGCCAGGAGTGTACGGGACGGGCCGCCCGCGCGCGGCCCTGTGATGAGGTCGATCTCGTACCCGTCCGCCGGGTCGTACCGCTCGGCGTCTGCCGCCAGCACCGCGAACCGGCGGTCGATGCACAGCGAGCAGTCGCCGCAGTGCGGGTGCTGGTTGGACCGCCCGCGGGTTTCCGCACAACTCACGCTGGAACGGATGAGTTCGCCGCAGCCGGCGTCGGCGATGGACTTCACCACCTCCGTCTTGGTCAGACCGAGGAACGGGTTCTCCACCCCCAGCGGCCGGCCGGCCAGCGTGCTGAACAGGTCGGTGAACCCGGCCAGCACCCGCGGGTGGGTGGTGCGGGTGGCCTTCGCCCCGATCACCTGCCGGCCGATGGGCAGGTTCAGGCTGACCACCCCGTTCTCGTAGAACCGCACCGGCGGCAAGCCGATCAGGTGGGCGTAGGTCGCGCCCAGGGTGGCGTACAGGAACGACCGCGTCCGCTGGGTCGATTCCACCGACAGCTCCTTCTCCTTGTTCAACCGCACCTTCTTCCAGTGCGGCGGGTTGCCCCCCGCCCGCGCCGTCAGGGCGTCCCGCAAGTCCCGCAGCCGCGGGCCGGGCTTGGGGTTGGAGCGGTGGTTGACCAGCAGCACCCGGCGGCGGTCGCGGATCACCTCCCGCACCGCCCCGGCGAGGGAGTCGAGGCCGCCGGAGAAGCACATGACCCCGCCCACGTCGCCGTCGAACGGGGTGTCCCGGTAGGCGATCAGCCCGTCGAACGGCGGCGGCGTGGGGTGGGCGACGAACTCGAACGCGAACTCGTCGTCGGACGCGAAGCTGAGGGCGGCGACCAGCGCCTCCTGCACCGGGGCGGAGTTCCACCGGTCCGGCTCCATCACCGGGATGACGAACCGCAGGCTCCGCCGCCACCCGGCCCCGATCTCCGGCCCGTCCACCCGCCCGCTGGCGAAAACGTTACTCACCCCTGCGGGCCGCGCCGCCACTTGCGAAGCACTGGCACGTCAGTCGGTGTATTCACAATCAATGCGGCTGAAATCGTTGTTCAAAGGCTTATCAACCAGACGGAGCGCTTGCCGGAGGAGGTGTGCTCGGTTGACCAACGACCGGGACTGCGGGCAGGGCGAAGTAGACGATCACGAACGCCGCCACCGCACCACCAGCCCTGACAGCTATGCTTTTGCCGAGCGAGAGCCTCACAGTCACGAAGCCGGTCAGCATCCCAACAAGAACTGCCGCGGCCAGAGCCATGAACAAGCGGAAGATGATGAACTGCTGGTGTCCGATCTCCCCCGGAATGAACGCTCGCACCACGAGAGCCGCCAGAAGCGTCAAGCCAGCTATCACCGCGACCACCTTTTCCCAACCGGCGAGTGAAACGCCGGTTCGTGCGTCGTTCGTCACTGAGAGGCTATCCGGGAAGTGGGGTTGGCGTCACCCCAAGCGATGTGGGATGTTGCCCCCTTTCCCATCCCCGGAGCGGAGCCATGGACGCGGCCCCTCGCAAGGCGTACCCGAGTGACCTGACGGACGAGCAGTGGGAGTACCTGCAGATCGTCATCCCGGATGCCAAGCCGGGCGGGCGGCCGCGGGCGACCGACATGCGGGAGGTGGTGAACGCCCTGCTGTACCAGAACCGCTCGGGCTGCCAGTGGGACATGCTGCCGCATGACCTGCCGCCCAAGAGCACGGTGTACGACTACTTCGCGGCGTGGCGGGGCGACGGCACCTGGCAGGTGATGTTGGATGTGTTGCGGGAGGGGTATCGTGCCACCCACGCGGCGAGCGGGGAGGCGACGCCGAGCGCGGCCAGCATCGATAGCCAGACGGCGATGACCAGGATGTCGGTCAGGGCGTGTCGCTTGTTGGCCGTCTCCCGCCGTGGGTCGGGCAGGTCGGCGAACACGGCGGTGATCGGCAGCGGCATCGGGCGGTCCTCGCGGGAACCCCTGTGATAGCCGCAAAC
>JANNVG010000908.1:0-2213 GCA_031414395.1 Fimbriiglobus sp. | reverse complement strand
GCTTGCTGTGCTCGCGGCGAAGACACCAACCGCGATTCCCCCTCGTACACCCCCTCTCCATGTATGGAGAGGGGGCCGGCGGGTGAGGTCTCCGTACATTCCCATCACCCATCTCCCGGAGGCCCTCCCGTGCTCCGCACGCTGTCCGCCTTGCTCCTGTGTGCCGTCCCGCTGCTCGCCGCGGAAAAGCCGAACGTGCTGTTCGTCGCCGTCGACGACCTGAAGCCGCTCGTCGGTGCGGCCGGCGACCCGCACGCCAAGACGCCCCACCTGGACGCCCTCGCCAAGCGGGGCACCACGTTCACCCGCGCCTACTGCCAGCAGGCGGTGTGCAGCCCGAGCCGGTCGAGCCTGCTCACCGGTCGCCGCCCGGACAGCACGCAGGTGTACGACCTGGTCACCCACTTCCGCAAGGCCCTGCCGGACGTGGTCACGCTGCCGCAGCACTTCAAGGCGAACGGCTACTACGCCCACGGGGTCGGGAAGATTTTCCACGTCGGGTACAACGACGAGCCGAGTTGGAGTGTGCCGTGGGAGGGCACCAAGGGGCGGGCGTTCGGCCCCGACGGACAGAAGCTGCTGGCCAAGCTGAAGGCCGATGCGAAGGCGAAAGGCGAAGACGAGACGAAAGTCCGCGGGCTGGCATTTGAAGCCCCGGACGTGGACGACGCCACGCTGAACGACGGCTGGACGGCGAACCGGGCCATCGACATCCTGAAGGACCGAAAGGAGAAGAAGGAGCCGTTCTTCCTGGCCGTCGGGTTCATCAAACCGCACCTGCCGTTCGTCGCCCCGAAGAAGTACTGGGACTTGTACGACCCGGCCAAGCTGCCGGTGGCGATGAGCAGCGACCCGCCGAAGGACGCGCCGAAGTTCGGCCCGCAGAACGGCGGGGAGTTGCGGGCGTATCACGAGATGCCGAAGAGCGGGGCGATCCCGGCCGACACGCAGAGGAAGTTGGTCCACGGGTACTACGCGGCGATCAGTTACATGGACGCCCAACTCGGCCGCGTGCTGGATGCGTTGAAGGAACAGGGCTTCGCCGACAACACGGTGGTGATCCTGTGGGGCGATCACGGCTGGCACCTGGGCGACCATGGCATGTGGTGCAAGCACACGAACTACGAGCAGGCCACCCGCGCCACGCTGCTGATGAGCAAGCCGGGCCAGAAGACGACCGGCAAGCAGTGCGACGGGCTGATCGAGTTCGTGGACATCTACCCGACGCTGGCCGAGGTGTGCGGGCTGCCGAAACCGGACGGCGTGGAGGGCTACAGCTTCGCCCCGCTGCTGGACGACCCGGCGAAGAAGTGGAAAGCCGCCGCGTTCAGTCAGTACCCGCGGACGCCCGGCCAGCCGACCGGCCCGCTCATGGGGTACGCCGTGCGGACGGATCGGTATCGGTACGTCGAGTGGCGGAAGAAGGGGACGACGGAGGTGGTGGCCCGCGAGCTGTACGACCACAAGACCGACCCGGCCGAGGACACGAACGTGGCCGCCGCGGAGGCGAACAAGGCAGTGGTCGAGGAACTGAGCAAGACGCTGGCCGCCGGGTGGAAGGGGAACGCCCCGCCGAAGTGAAAAAAGTTGGAGTTCACGCTTCAGCGTGACCGCCGCCCGGCATCACGCTGAAGCGTGAACTCCAACACCGTCCTCCCGGCCGACAAGGCGGTTGCCGTCCCCCATTCCCCCGTTGCGGGCCTTCGATGAACGAGGCGCAGTTCGAGGAGTTCCTGCACGAAGCCCGACGCCACGTTCAACTGCGGAACGAAGTGCTGAAACGCGGGTATGGCATCTTCGAGTTCGCCCGCTGGGATCACGACGGGGACGCGGGGCGGCTCACATTCTCCAACCCCAACGCCCCCGACACGGTCGTTGCCAACACTACCGACATCGGTTCGTACTCTTTCAACTCGAAGTCGTGGCTGTGGGCGTGGGCGAACGACTCGCTGGCCGACGCCGAGCGGGAGAAAGCGGCCGCGTTGAAAGGGCTGTTCGACACGACCGGGATGCGGCTGTTCACCGACGAACACTTCGAATGCGACGAGTTCGTGGCGTGGGAAATGGCCGCAGTGAGCGTGCGGCATCTGGGCGGCATCGGCTCTTACCGCGGCACGGTGGGCCACCTATGGATCTTCTGGTGCATCGACACCGTCGCCGAGGTGCGGCGAGACGGCTGACCCGCTTCTGGTAGGGCGGGGGGGGGGGGGGGG
>JANNVG010000907.1:0-5283 GCA_031414395.1 Fimbriiglobus sp. | reverse complement strand
TTTCCAAACTCCGGTCGCTCACGCTCCCGGCTCGTCATCCCCTACCTTTCCCGCTTCACGCTCCAGTCGGTCAGTTGCTCCAGAATGTGCTTGCACTCGCTCGGCGGCAGGTCGGCGAGCGCCGCCCGCGCCTGTCGGCCGAACTCCTCGGCGGTCCGCTTGGCGTAGGCGAGCGAGCCGGTGCGGGCGAGCGCCTCGGCCACCTTGCGGCGCTTGTCCGGGCGGGCGGAGCGGATCACCTCTCGCAGGTCGTCCGCCGCGGTCGTCGGCAGGGTGTTGAAGGCGTGAATGAGCGGGAGCGTCAGCTTCCCCTCTTCCAAATCGGTGCCGAGCGTCTTGCCCGCCTTCGCCTCGTCGCCGACCAAGTCGAGCAGGTCGTCGGCAATTTGAAACGCCAGCCCGACGCAGCGGCCGTAGGTCGCCATCTTGTCCGCCACGTCTTCCGTCGCCCCGGCGTACACCGCACCCAGCCGCCCGCACACGGCCGTCAGCGCCGCCGTCTTGCCGTCCAGAATGTCGAAGTAGTCGGCTTCGCTCAGGTGCCAGTTGCCGCGGTTGCACACCTGCTTCAGTTCCCCGCCGCACACGCGGTTGGTCGCCCCGCCGATCAACTCGCACGCCCGGCGGTCCACGCGGCTGGTGATGTGGAACGCCTGCGTGAAGAGCATGTCGCCGAGCAGGATGCTCACTTTGTTGCCCCACTCGGCGTTGAACGTGGGGATGTGCCGGCGGGTGGTCGCCTCGTCCAACACGTCGTCGTGAACGAGTGTGGCCGTGTGGATCATCTCCACCGCGGCGGCCAAGATGTGGTGGTGCGGGTTCACCCCGCCGCACGCCTTCGCCGTGAGCAGCAGCAGGGCCGGCCGCAACCGTTTGCCGCGGTAGTGCCGCAAGTGCGAGATCAGTGGGGCGACGGGCGAGCGGTAGCCGGCGAGCGCTTCGGCGAAGATGCGGTCGGCCTCGGCGATGTCGGCCGCGACGGGGGCGAACGCCGACCGCCCGGCCACTTTGGGCACGCCGTTCGGCGGGGTGTCGGTGTCCACGGGCGGGGTGAGGACGGTCGGCATGGCGGCACCGGGGGCCGGGTGATCCGACCCCTCGCCGCGGGCTGGGCGGGAAGACATCGGATCGTTTTATGAAGCCCCGGCGGGGTCGGCGGGCGGGGGGGCGGTGTCGGGGTGCCGGAAGTCGCCGGACTTGCCGCCGGCCTTCGATTCCAGCCGAATCTGCTCGACTGTCATCCCCCGGTCCACCGCCTTCGCCATGTCGTACACCGTCAGGGCTGCCACACTAACCGCCGTGAGGGCCTCCATCTCAACACCCGTCCGGGCGAAAACCTTCGCCGTCGCTTTGATTCGCAAAGTGGACTCGGACGTGAACTCGAACGCGATCTCGACCGACGTGAGCGGGAGCGGGTGACACAGCGGAATCAGGTCGGCAGTCTTTTTCGCCCCCATGATGCCCGCAATCCGAGCCACTTCGAGCACGTCGCCCTTCGCCAGTTCCTTGTCGCGGATGAGCGCGAGCGTGGCGGGGGCCATGCGAACGACGGCCGACGCGACGGCCGTGCGGGATGTCTCGGCTTTGCCGCCGACATCGATCATGCGGGACGCGCCGGTGGCGTCGAAGTGGGTGAGGGGTGTGCTCATAGTCGCTGCCCGCTCCGCGGGCGGTTCTCAATCCCGCCCGCGGAGCGGGCAGCGACATTAGTCCACATACGGGTCGGCCCCCAGGTCGCTCAGTTGCTCCTGGCGGTGCTTGTCGTAGTTCATCAGATCCAACCGCTGGCGGCGGTGCTTCCGCTCCTGCCGCTTCTGGGCCTGCTTGAACAGCGGCAAGAAGCTCTGCCAGTTGCGGTCGCCGCCGGCCTTGCCGAGCTTCGCCAGATCCTCCGCCGCCTTTTTCCCCAGCCCTTCCAGCAAGAAGTCTTCGAGGGACAGGAAGAACTGGGCCGAACCGGGGTCGCCCTGACGACCCGCACGGCCTGCCAACTGCCGGTCCACCCGCTCGGCGTCGTGCCGCTCGGTGCCGATCACGTGCAGCCCGCCCGCCTGCGGCACGCCGGTGCCGAGCTTGATGTCCGTCCCCCGCCCGGCCATGTTCGTCGCCACCGTCACCCGCCCCGGCTGACCGGCCTGGGCGACGATCTCGTTCTCCTGCTTGTCCTGACGGGCGTTCAGCACGCGGTGTTCGATGCCGGCGTCGGTCAGCAGCTTCGACAGCGCTTCGGACTTGTCCACCGTTCGCGTGCCCACCAGCACCGGCCGACCTTGAGCGACCATGCCGGCGATCTGTTGCACCACCGCGACGAATTTGGTCTGCTCGTTCGGGAACACCGCGTCGGGCATCTGCACCCGCTTGATCGGGCGGTTGGTGGGGATTTTCGTCGTCCACCGGCGGTACACCGCCCGCAGCTCCCAGAAGTTCGGCAGCAGCGTGCCGGACATGCCGCCGAGCTTCTTGTACAGGCGGTAGAAGTTCATGTACGTCACCTGCGCCGCGTGCTCGCTTTGCAGGGTGATCGGCACCTCTTCCTTCGCCTCAATCGCCTGGTGCTGGCCGTCCTGCCAGTGGCGATCCGGCATCGCCCGCCCGGTCCGCTCGTCGATGATGACGACTTTCTTCTCGTCGGAGATGTAGTAGTGCTCGTTCCGCCGGAAGCGGTGGTAGGCCATGATCGCCTTTTCCATGTGCTGGATCAGCTTGTCCATGGCGTGCGCGTGCTTGCCGCTCGGCGGGTTGGAGTACCGCACCGTCTGCTTGCCCTCGTCGGTCAGTTCGGCCTTGTCCTTCTTCAAATCGACCTTGAAGTGCGTGACCGGCTGCAACTCCTTCACGACGCGGTCGGCCCACTTGTACACCACCTGCTCCTCTTCGGTGGCCGGGCGGGTGGGGTTGGCGATGACGAGCGGGGTGCGGCCCTCGTCGATGAAGATGCTGTCGGCCTCGTCCACGATGGCATAATTCAGCGGCAGTTCGGCCCGCTGACAGCGGGGGTCTTGCTTGCTCGTCCCGCCGGTCCAGCCGGTCCAGAACGGCGTGCCCTGAGTTTGTCCGCCGCGGAGCTTCATGCGGTCCCGCAGGAAGTCGAACCCGAACTCCGAGCCGGTGCCGTAGGTCAGGTCGCACTTGTACGCGGCCTGCCGGGCGTGGTCTTCCATCTTCTGTTGCAGGCAGCCGATGCTCAGCCCGAGTAACTGGTAGATCGGCCCCATCTCGTCGGCGTCGCGCTTGGCCAGGTAGTCGTTCACGGTGGTGACGTGAACCCCTTTGCCGGGCAGCGAGTTCAGGTAGGCCGGGGCGATGGCACTCAGCGTCTTCCCCTCGCCCGTGGCCAACTCCACCAGCCCGCCGTAGTGCATGACGATGCCGGCCGCCAGTTGCACGTCGAACGGCTGATAGCCTTTCACCCGGCG
The DNA here is from genome assembly GCA_031414395.1 of Fimbriiglobus sp. Lineage (GTDB taxonomy): Bacteria > Planctomycetota > Planctomycetia > Gemmatales > Gemmataceae > JALHQU01. The sequence continues at coordinate 1,867 of JANNVG010000907.1, read as the reverse complement.
GATGGCGGCGCACGCCAGGCCGAACGCCTCGGGGATGAACTTGTCCAGGTTCGCCCCGCCGCGGGTCCGCCCGCGGAGGGCCTTGCTACAGGTGGCCAGGTCTTCGTCGTTGAGCGTGAGGAAGCGGGTCTCGAAGTCGCGGATTTTGGGGATGAGCAGTGCGGCCTTCGCCAGCCGGCGTTGCCACGGCAGGCCGGCGGTGGCGGTGATCTGGTTGGCCACCGGGCTGCCCAGCCGCCCGCCCACGTTGGCGATCTTCGGGGCGGCGGGGGGCAGGCTGCGGTCGGCGTGCGGGTCGGCCGGGATCAGATCAAGAATGTCGGGGGCGGTGCTCAACGGTCGACCTCCGCGGGCGGTGCGGCCATTCTACCGCACGGCGGCAGGCGGGGGAGGCGAGTCTATTTCAACCGGACCGGCGTTTTATGTTCGGCACCCCACCCCCGGCGGCGACGCGCCGCCGACCCCTCCCCAGCGGGGAGGGGTGGGGGGCGGGCGAATCGCTCAGGCGGAGACACTGAACACCTGACACCCCTCCCCGCTGGGGAGGGGTCGGCGGCGCTTCGCCGCCGGGGGGGGGGTCGCGCAATCAGCACGGACCCAACATCAACCCTTCCGCTTCTTTCGCGGCGGCTTCTTAGCTTTGGTCGGTGGCACCTGTGGCGGTGGTCGCGGGGTGAAGACACGCATCTCGTCCGTCATGGTGTCGCCATTCGGAACCAACTCGGTGAACTCGTCCACAGCGTAACCAGCCAGAAAACGAGTGATGGTCATGCGGTACTGCCTCGGATACGCCGCGTCCCCGCGCCCCAGATACACCACCGGCCACTTCTCCGGCTTGCCCTTTGTAAGCCAAGCGTAATCACACCCGTTCACGTCGCTGCCCCAGAAAAGTAACCCCGGTGAGGCTGGGTGAGTCGCAAGCGGCAGTGGGTCGAGCGGGTGGTGGAGCGAGTTGTAGATTTGCTCGGAATTCTTCAAGAACACCAACCCTTCGAGGGTCAGCGGGTTGAACACATGCAGGAATGATGAAAAGAACCGGCCAGAACCGTACCGTTCGATGAGCGCCATGAAGTCTGGTGGGAAGGTGGTGCCGAGAATGATCTCCGGCACACGCCAACCCTCTTCGGTATCGAGCGGGTGTTCCGGAGGCGGCACGAGCCGGACGAGGTCACGCAACGCCATCACGTTCCCTCCGCTGGCCGGAGAGGATCGCATAGATGCACGCCTTCGCGGTCGCCTCGTCCATCGGCGGAAGGGGCGGGGTCGGCTTGCACACCCGGCGCATCCGCGAATAGGTCCGACCGAAGGTAACACGTTCCCGGATGGTGTAGATGCGGGCCGAGTTCCCACCGCCCGCCCGTCGCCATTCGGCCTGAGCGTCCGACCACTTCTCCGCGACGGCGATGCAATCGCGGGTGACGACCGCGCTCTTTCCCTCGTGCCCGGCGGCAATCAAGGCCGGCATCGCGGCCACCAAGATCGACCAACTCCAATCCTCGGCGTAGCGGCGGTGGGTGCATGCCACTTCGGTGTAGTGCAGCACGTAGTAGTGCGGCGGGTCGATGGTGTACCGGATCGGTTCGCCGTCCTCGTCCTGTTCTTCGCCCTTGTCGTTGAACCGCTTCGGCGGGATGACCCGCTTGGGGGCTTTCAGCATCGCCTCGTAGTACGCCCTCACCTCTGCCTCGGACATGACGTGCTCGGGAGTGGTCGGAAGGATGCGGATGGTCGGCGCGTCCATGCTCAGCTCCGTTGTCGGGGATGCCTCTTCATTCATCCAACCACCGTGTCGGGGGCGGGGGGGTTGGGGCGGCGGGGGGGCGGGGGGCAGGGTCGGGGGGGGGCCAAACCGCCCGCCCGGGCGAGC
>JANNVG010000906.1:0-1683 GCA_031414395.1 Fimbriiglobus sp. | reverse complement strand
GGTTTTCACGTGCCCGTTTTTGGTGTTTTACGTGTCACCCTTTGTTTTCGCCGCCCCCGGTGGGCCCGGCCACACGGCCCCAACCTCGCCCGGCTACAGGATTCGCCAATGCTCCCCTTCCATGCTTCCCGCCGCGGGTTCTTCTCCTGGTCCGCCCGCGGGCTTGGGGCGACCGCCCTCGTTCATCTGCTCGGCCGCGGATCGTCCGCCGATAAGACGCACCACGCGGCGAAGGCGAAGCGGGTGGTTCACATCTCGCTCATCGGCGGGCTGAGCCACGTCGATTCGTTCGACCCGAAGCCGGAACTCGACAAGAAGCACGGCAAAGCCCTGGAAACGAAGGAGACGCCCGACACCTTCTTCGCCCAGTTCGGGCGACTGCGGAAGGCCGACTGGCAGTTCAAGAAGCGGGGCAAGAGCGGGCTGGAAGTGTCGGAGTTGTTCCCGCACATCGCCGGGTGTGCCGACGACATCACCGTCATCCGCTCCATGCTCGCCGACTCCGCCAACCACACGCCGGCGCTGTACCTGCAAACGTGCGGGTTCCAGTTCAGCGGGTTCCCCAGCGCGGGCGCGTGGGCCAGCTACGGCCTGGGCAGCGAGGCCGACGACCTGCCGGCGTATGTGGTGCTGCCCGACCCGCGGGGGCTGCCGAACGGCGGGGCGTCGGTGTGGAGCAGCGGCTTCCTGCCGGCCGAACACCAGGGCGTGCTGTTCGGCACCGGCGATCAGCCGGTGCGAGACCTGTTCCCGGCAACGAAGCAGACGAAGGAGGCCGAGGCCGACTCGCGTGACCTGCTGAAGCTGATGAACAGCAAGCACCAGGAGCGGAGCGGCGACGACCCACTCTTGACCGCCCGCGTGCGGAGCTACGAGTTGGCCGCTAAGATGCAGCTCTCGGTCCCCGCCGTCGCGGACATCTCGAAGGAGACCGAAGAGACGAACAAGCTGTACGGGCTGGACGACAAGACGACGGCCGCGTTCGGCAAGAACTGCCTGCTCGCCCGGCGGCTGTTGGAGAAGGGGGTGCGGTTCGTGCAGTTGTTCAGCGGCGGGCCGATTGCCGGCAACCCGAGGGCCAGTTGGGACGCGCACGAGAGCGTGAAGCAGAACCACACCGCGGAGGCGGCGAAGATCGACAAGCCGGTCGCCGGGTTGCTGGCCGATCTGAAGCGGACGGGGCTGCTGAAGGACACACTGGTGCTGTTCACCACCGAGTTCGGCCGCACGCCGTTCGCCCAGAGCGCCGCCGATCAGGTGGGCGAGGGCCGCGACCACAACAAGTACGGGTTCAGCGTGTGGATGGCCGGGGCCGGGCTGAAGGCGGGGATGGCCTACGGCAGCACCGACGAAATCGGCTGGAAGGCGGCCGACAACCCGGTGCAGTGGTACGACTTCCACGCCACCGTGCTGCACCTGCTCGGCGTCGATCACGAGAAGCTGACGTTCTACCACAACGGCATCCGCAGGCGGCTCACGAATGTTCACGGCGAGGTGGTGAAGGGCGTGCTGGGGTAATGCTGGTGTAGGGCGGGTCGAGCGGCCGGGGAACACGGGTGCCCATCCGCGCGACAGGGGGCATATGCAGCGCGAATGACCGGCCGCCACGCCCCCCCCCCAAACCCCAGGGGGGGTACGGCCGGGCGGCGCCGCCCGGCCATTTAGTTGCCCAACCCCCCCCGG
>JANNVG010000905.1:0-9534 GCA_031414395.1 Fimbriiglobus sp. | reverse complement strand
GGGGGGCGGCGGGGGGGGGGGGGCTTCTCCCCCGGGGGTTGGGTTTCCCTGGGTCACCCCCCGGCCCCCCCGGCCTCGACTCACCCTACGGGATCGAGTCATGCCAACGGTTTACGTGAACGACACGCCGGTCGAGATCGGCACCCGCAAGCTGAACTGTGTGCAGGTGGCCGAATTGGCCGACGTGCATGTTCCGCACTACTGCTACCACCCCGGCCTAAGCGTGGTGGCGTCGTGTCGCATGTGTCTGGTCGAAATGGGCGACCTGAAGGACGGCAAGGTGACGATGGTGCCGAAGGTGTTCCCCGGCTGCCAGACGCCGGTGAAGGACGGCACCGTCATCGTCACCGGCGAGTACGCCACCAAGCGGGCGAAGACCCCCCTGCCCTACGACGCGAAGTACGTGCCCGGCGAGCGGGCGAAGAAGAGTCAGGCCGACACGCTCGAAGGGCTGCTCCTCAACCACCCGCTCGACTGCCCGGTCTGCGACAAGGCGGGCGAGTGTAAGCTGCAAGACTACAGCTACCAGTACGGTCGGGCCGAGTCGCGGATGTACGACGAGAAGAACCAGCCGCCGAACAAGCCGGAGTTGAGCAGCAAGATCACGCTCTTCACCGACCGCTGCATCATGTGTACGCGGTGCGTGCGGTTCACCCGCGAAATCAGTGGCACGTCCGAGTTGCAGGTGGTCGGCCGCGGGCACCACGAAGAGATCGACGTCTTCCCCGGCTACCCGCTGGAGAACAAGCTGAGCGGAAACGTGGTGGACCTGTGCCCGGTCGGAGCGCTCGGCAGCAAGGACTTCCTGTACACGCAGCGGGTGTGGTATCTGAAGACGGCCGACAACGTCTGCCCCGGTTGCTCCACGGGGTGCAGCATCCACACCGATACGAACAAGGACATCGTCTACCGCTTGCGTGCCCGCGAGAACGCCGACGCACAAGGGTACTGGATGTGCGACGAGGGGCGGTGGGGCTACCACTACTCGCAGTCGCCGGATCGCATCCAACGGCCGTACCTGAAGGGCACCGACGGCAAGTTGAAAGCGGCCGGAGGGCCGAGCTTCCCCGCCCAAGTGAAGAAGCTGGTCGAGGACGCGCTGTACGTCACCGGCAAGCGGGCGGTGTTGGTGCTGTCGCCGTTCCTGAGCGTCGAAGAGGCGTTCGCCCTCGGCTCGGCCATGAAAGCCATCAACAAGGACGTGCGACTGGTGCTCGGCCCGGTGCCGGTGAGCGGAGACGACGACCACTACCCGAAGAACTGCAAAGGCGAACACACCCCGCCGGCCAAGTTCACCATCCACGCCGAGAAGTGCCCGAACCGCCACGGCGTCGAGGCGGTACTGAAACAACTTCAGGGCGAACTGATCCGCTTCGCGGACATCGCCCGCCACGACTTGACGTTCCTGTGGTTTGCCGGCGGCTACCCGAAGGCCGAGTGGGTGGACGCCGCCATCCCCGACGGCTGGAAAGCTCCGGCCACGCTGGTCGTGCAAGACCTGTTCGCCAGCAAACTGACCGCCGCGGCCACACTCGTGCTGCCGGCCACCACCGCCTTCGAGAAGGAAGGCACGTTCGTCAACCACGCCGGGTACGTGCAGCCGTTCGGCCGGGCGGTGAAGGCGGGCACCGAGGTGCGGGGCGAACTGCAAACGGCCTACGACCTCGCGGGCAAGAAGGGGCTGGTGGGCGTGGCCGCCGTGCGGGGCGAACTGGCGAAGGCGTTCCCGCAGTTCGCGGCCCTGGCGGAGTTGAAGACGACGGCGAAGAAGAAGGTGGAACTGGCGACTGTTTGAAAACACAGGGTTCACCACGAATAACACGAATATCACGAATCAAGAGAAAGAAAGAGTCAGGACGGAAGTTGAAGTGCCGCTTGCTGTGTCTGTCTTCATTCGTGCTATTCGTGTTATTCGTGGTGAACTCTCTGGTGCGAGAAATGCAAGAGTTCGACTGGCTGACCCTGAGCATCGTCATCTTCGGCGTGATCGCCGTGGTCATGCCGACGGTCGGCTACCTCACGCTGTCCGAGCGGAAGATCTCGGCGTGGATGCAAGACCGCTTCGGGCCGAACCGCGTCGGCCCGTTCGGGCTGCTCCAACCGCTCGCCGACGGCGGCAAGTTCTTCCTCAAGGAAGCGCCGATCCCGCGGGCGGTGGACAAGGTGTTCTTCCTGCTCGCGCCGGCCGCCAGCATGTGTACGGCTCTGGTGGCTCTGGCGGTCGTCCCGTGGGGGCCGACCAAACCGCCGCCCGCAACGGTCGTCACCGTCACCGAAGTCGGCTCTCCCGCCCCGACCGCGGATGCCGTCGCCAAGTTCGAGACACAACATGCCGAGTACAAGGAGTCATTCAAAGGCGTCGTCATGCCGGGGCTGGACATCGGCATCCTGTACGTGTTCGCCATCGGGAGCCTGGCGGTGTACGGCATCATCCTCGGCGGGTGGGCGTCCGACAACAAGTACTCGCTACTCGGCTGCATGCGGAGTTCGGCCCAGATCATCAGCTACGAAATCCCACTCGGGATGAGCATCGTCGGCGTGCTGCTCTACACCGGCACGCTGAACCTCGAAGGGATTATCGACTGGCAGGCCAAGAACGGCTGGTTCATCGCCTTCCAGCCCCTCGCCTTCCTGCTGTTCATGACCAGCGTGTACGCCGAGTGCAACCGCCTGCCGTTCGACTTGCCGGAAGCCGAACAGGAGCTGGTGGGCGGCTACCTGACCGAGTACGGCAGCCTGAACTTCGGCATGTTCATGATCGGCGAGTACACCCACATGATCACCACCAGTCTGCTCATGACGGTGGTGTTCTGCGGCGGGTGGTCGCTCTTCGGCCTGGAAAACGTGACCGACGACGTGGTGTGGGGCGGCCTCTTGAAGACCGGCATCGTGCTGGCCAAAGCCGGCGTCTTCCTGGTGATGTACCAACTGGTGCGGTGGACCATCCCCCGCTTCCGTTTCGACCAACTGATGGACCTGGCCTGGAAGGTGATGATCCCGCTCAGCATTCTGCACCTGCTCGGGGCGATGCTCGTCCGCGAGTTCGCGCTGCCGAACTGGGTGCTGACGGTGATTTCGGTGGCGCTGTTCCTGGGTGCGGGCGTGGCCGGCGTGGTGTTCGGGAAGGGGCCGCGGAACACGCCCAAGCGATTCACCGGCGGAGTGTTAGCCGCACGATGAGAGCAGATGAAGAAGGGATTCGAACAGAGAATGCATTGATTTGAATCGTGTCTTCCATCGTGAGCAATCGTGCGGCAAAAGAGGTACTGAAATGCCCGTGGAATCCGATGTCAAGTGGGTGGAGCCGGCCAAGATGGGGCTGTTCGAGCAGTTGTACCTGCCGATCATCACCGACGGGCTGGCCACGACCGTGAAGCACCTGCTGTCCATCGGGTCGCGGCGGACGGAGTCGTACCCCGAGCAAGAGCCGACGATGCCGCCGAACTACCGGGGTGTGCATCGGCTGAACCGCGACGCCGACGGGCGGACGAAGTGCGTGGCGTGCTACATGTGCGCCACCGCCTGCCCCGCCCACTGCATCGACATCGTCGCCGCCCCCGCCCCCGCCGCGTGGACCGGCCGCGAGAAGTACCCCGAGACCTTCGTCATCGACGAGTTGCGGTGCATTTACTGCGGCATGTGCGAAGAGGCGTGCCCGGTGGACGCCATCGAGTTGACGACGCTGTACGACCTGACCGGGCTGAGCCGCGAGCAAATGATCTTCGACAAGGAGAAGCTGCTGAGCGTGTTCGACCAGACGACGAAGGCCGGCACCGACCCGGTGCGGACCCGAGGCGGCGATCTGGGGCCGGCGTCGGAAACTCCGAAGTAAGTGCTCTGCTCGCTCCGCGAGCGGTCCTGTTTGAACCCGCTCGCGGAGCGATCAGAGCACTACTTGACCGCCCCATAGAACGATTGCTTCCCCCACCCGAACCCCACGAATGACGCTCGACGCTTCCAACCCGATCCTGCAACTGGTCCTCGCCGCGGTGCTCGGCGGGCTGGGAGTGTTCTTCCTCCTGCCACGCCCCCGCGGGCGGTGGGTGTTGGGCGGGGTCGCGCTCGTGTTGTGCGGGGTCGGCGTGCTGGCCGCGTTCCTCATTTCGCGGTTCGCGCAGCCGATCAGCACGCCCGACGCCAGCCGTATCGATTGGGTCGGCAGCGGTCTCTTCTGGCTGTTCTCGGCCGGTGCCGTCATCTTCGGCGTCACGCTTGTGGTGCAGCGGAACCCGGCGCGGGGGGCCATCGCGTTCGCGTTCGTCATCCTGAGCACGTGCGGGCTGTTCCTGCTGCTCGCCGCCCCGTTCCTGATGGCCGCGACCATCATCATCTACGCCGGCGCGATCATCGTCACCTTCCTGTTCGTGCTGATGCTGTCGAACGTCCGCACCGCGTCGGACGAGAACGACCGCAGCCGCGAGCCGCTCCTGGGTACGCTCGCCGGGTTCGCCTTCCTCGGGCTGGTGCTGTTCACCCTGCACCAGACGGCCGGGCACGAGTCGGACGAACCGCAGCCGCCGCTGACCGCCACCGAGCGGGCGAAGCTGAGTGAAGCCCTCACCCACCTGAACGCCGTGCTGAAGCCGGCCGAGGACGCCGAGCCGTTGGCCGATGCCGAGAAGGCGAAGTTGATTGACGATGCGAACAACCTGCTGAACGACGTGCTCGTGAACGGGGTGAACGGCGAGGAGGCGGTCTCGAAGCGGCTGGCCAACACGAGCGCCGACCCGCGGGTGGCGGAGGTGGTGCGACAGTCGGCCGAGTTGAAGAAGAGCAACGACAAGATCTTCGACGCCAAGTCCGCCGCCGACAAAGTGAAGGCCGCCGAGGCGCTGCGGCCGGAACTGCTGGTCTACCTGGGCAACGGCCACCTGCCGGCCCGCAACGTGGCGAACCTGGGGGCCGTGTTGTACTCCGAACACCTACTGGCGGTGGAGATGGCCGGCACCCTGCTGCTGGTCGCCACCATCGGGGCGGTCGCTATTGCCGGCCGTCGGCGTGAAGAGAAGGAGGTGGCCGCGTGATCACCCTGTGGCACTTCCTCGCCGTAGGCGGAGTGCTGTTCGCCCTCGGGCTGGTCGGGTTCCTCACCCGCCGCAACCTGATCGTCATGTTCCTGTGCGCCGAGCTGATGCTGCAAGGGGTGGTCATCAACCTGCTGGCGTTCGGCCGCTTCCACGGGGCCATGTCCGGGCAGGTGATGGGCCTGTTCGTCATCACCGTAGCGGCGTGCGAGGCCGGGCTGGCGATGGCGCTCTTTTTAATGCTGTACAAGCGGGGCAAGACGCTCGACTCGGGCGACTGGCAGCAGGTGCGGGAGGCCGGTGTGGCTGCCGCCACCGACCCGGTGCCCCTGCGCGTGCCGGTGGTCGAGGACGAGCCGAAGTTGCCCGTGCCCGGCCGGCGGCCGGAGCCGGCCGACGCCCCGTTCCCGGAGTCCTCGCGTGCCTGATCCGCTCAGCCCGATCGGGCTTTCGTTGATCGCCGTGGTGCTGCCGCTGCTCGGCTGCCTGCTGTCCGCGGTGTGCGGGCTGGTGAAGGTGCCGAAACTGGCGCACCTGCCGGCAATCCTGTCGTTCGCCTCCGCCGCAGTGCTGAGCGGAATCGCCCTGTACTCCGTCAGCGGCGGCCACGGCCACCTGTCCGAGAAGGCCAATTTCGGCGTGTGGTTCGCCGCCGGCAGCATCAGTGTGCCGGTGTCGTTCCACCTGGATTCGCTCGCGCTCATCATGCTGTGTACGGTCACGTTCATCGCCACCTTCATCGCCGTCTTCTCGGCGAGTTACATGAAGGGGGACGGCGGGTACGCCCGCTACTTCGCGGTGATGAGCCTGTTCGTGTTCGCCATGTGCCTGCTGGTGACTGCGAACAACTTCTTCCTCCTGGTGGCCGGGTGGGAAGGTGTGGGCCTTTGCAGCTATTTGCTGGTGGGCTACTACTACGCCAAGCCGAGTGCCGCCGCTGCCGCACGCAAGGCGTTCCTCGTCACCCGCCTGGGCGACGTGGGCATGATCCTCGGCATCTTCCTGCTGTGGAAGGTGGGCGGGTATCACACGAACATCGACGCGCTGGTGGACCACATCCTCGAACATGCCAGGGAGCCGGAGGTGGCGGGGAACATCACCCTGTGCTGCCTGCTGCTCTTCTGCGGGGCGGTCGGCAAGTCGGCCCAACTGCCGTTGTACGTGTGGCTGCCGGACGCGATGGAGGGGCCGACGCCCGTGTCGGCGCTCATCCACGCGGCCACGATGGTGACGGCCGGCGTCTACCTGCTCGCCCGAACCGCCCCGCTGTTCGCTCTCAGTCCGACGGCGCAAATCGTGGTGACGGTCGTCGGCGGGCTGACGGCGTTCCTGGCCGCGTTCATCGCCCTCGCCCAGTACGACCTGAAGCGGGTGCTGGCGTACAGCACCGTCAGCCAGCTCGGGTTCATGTTCATGGCCCTGGGGTGCGGCGGGGCGGTCGCCCCGAACGTCGCCGTGACCGCCGCCATCTTCCACCTGTTCACGCACGCCTTCTTCAAGGCCCTGCTGTTCCTGGGCAGCGGCAGCGTCATGCACGCGATGGGCAACGTGATCGACATGCGGAAGTTCGGCGGGCTGCGGAAGCTGATGCCGGTCACGCACGCCACCTTCCTGATCGGCTCGCTGGCCCTGGCCGGCTTCCCGCTGCTGTCCGGCTTCTGGAGCAAGGACCAGATCCTGACCGCGCTGTATCAGGCCGGTCACGGCAGCGCGACGTACACCGGCGTGTACTTCTTCGTGTACATCGGCGCGTGCCTCACGGCCCTGCTCACCGCCTTCTACACCTTCCGGGCGTACTTCTTGACGTTCTGGGGGCCCGAAAAGGTGCCGGCCGAGGCGCACGGGCACGCCCACGAATCGCCCCTCGCCATGACCGTGCCGCTGGTGGTGCTAGCAATCGGTGCCCTGGCCGTCGGCGCGGTGGTCGATCCGATGACCCACTGGTTCGGCCACTTCCTCGACCGCAGCCCGGTGATCGAGCACGCCGACCACGCCTTCCACGCGACGAACAACCTGCCGGTCACGCACCACGAGTTCAACTGGACGGTGGCCGGGCTGAGCAGCCTGCTGGCGGTCGTCGGCATCGGCGTGGCCGCGGTGCTGTACCGCAAGGGCGGGCCGGAGAAAGTGCCGGCGGTGCTGAAGCCGCTGTTCGCACTCAGCCAGAACAAGGCGTATGTGGACGAGGTGTACGGGGCGACGGTGGTGCTGCCGGCCGAGACGGTCGCCGCCGGCAGCGGGCAGTTCGACGCCTTCCTCGACGCCCTCGCCCGCCTGGTCAGCTTCGTCCCGCGGTTCCTCGGGGCGGTGCTGCGGCCGCTCCAGAACGGGCTGGTGCAGTTCTACGCCCTCGGCATGGTGCTCGGGCTGGCCGTGTTCCTCACCGTGGTCGTCCTCCGCTCCGGCCGCTGAGCCACCCCCCACCGGCACTGTCATGGACTACGAACTGCTGTTCTCGCCCGACGCCCTCCGCGTGCTGCTGCTGGTGGTGCTGTTCGCCCCGCTCGGGTTCGCCGCCGTCCTCGCCCTGGCCGGCGACCGCACCGGCCCCGCCCGCCGACTGGCCGGCCTGTTCGCCGCCGCCCACTTCGCCCTCACCCTGTACCTGACCGTACTCGCCGCCCTCTACATTTCGGGCATGAAGGACGGACTCGGGCCGGACGGCTTCCACCCGGTCGGCGTGCCCGGCGACACGAGCGCGGCCGACGGCACCCCCGGCGGCGGGCAGTCGCACCGCACCGGCTGGAACCTGTTCGAGGTGGGCAAGTCGGACGGCAAGGCGACCCCGGCCGTGCAGTTCTTCATCGGCCTGGACGGGCTGAACGTGTGGCTGGTGCCGCTCACCAGCCTGATGACTTATGTGGCCGTCATGCTCTCGTGGCACTCGGCCAAGCACAAGGCGGGCGGGTACTACGCCTGGGTGTTCGTGTTGCAGTCGGCCGTCACCGGCGCGTTCGTGTCGTTCGACGTGCTCCTCTTCTACGTGTTCTTCGAACTCACCCTGGTGCCCACCTTCTTCCTCATCGGCGGGTGGGGGGTGGGCGGCGGCAAACGCGACGCGGCCCGCAAGTTCTTCCTGTACACCCTGCTCGGCAGCCTGTTCTCGCTCGTCGGGCTGATCGGCATCGTGTACACGAACACCGGCTTCCAACAAGGCTCGCCGGCGGTAGTCGATCCGAAGGTGCCCCTCCCCCGCGGGCCGGTGACGTTCGACGTGAACCGGCTCATGTCGAACGTGCAACAGCGGCACGACGTGCTGGACAAGCGGATCATCTATTCCGCCCTCGCCGCCGAGACGAAGCAGAAGGAACTGGACGACAAGCGGAAGCAGAACGCGGCCGACCTGATTCCATTTCAGTCGGCCGCGAAGGAGGCCCGCGAAGTGGCCGCCGCCGCCGTGGCCGACCGCGACGCGCACGCCACCACGCAGGCGTGGCTGTTCTTCGCCCTCATCGCCGGGTTCGTGGTGAAGGTGCCGCTGGTGCCCTTCCACACGTGGCTGCCCGGCGCGTACTCCGAGGCCCCAGCCCCGATCACCCTGCTCATGTCGGCACTGCTGGCCAAGCTGGGCGTGCTCGGCATGCTCCGCATCGTCATCCCCCTGTGCCCGGACGCCGCCGTGCAGTACGGCCTGCCGGTGTTCGGCACCCTGGGGGCAATCGGCGTGGTGTACGCCGCCTTCTGCGCGTTCACCCAAAAAGACGTGAAGCTGATGGCCGCGTACAGCTCGGTGTCGCACCTCGGCCTGCTGGTGCTCGGCCTGTTCGCCCTGAACGGCGAGGGGCTGAGCGGGGCCGTGCTGCACATGGTGAACCACGGGCTGAGCGCCGGGGCCATGTTCGCCCTCGTCGCCTTCCTGCACGACCGCTACCGCACCACCGACATGACCCACCTGGGCGGCCTGTGGGCCAAGTACCCGAAGTGGGCGTTCTTCCTCATCGTCATCAGCCTGGCATCGGTCGGCCTGCCGGGCCTGAACAACTTCGTGTCGGAGATGCTGCTCATCGGCGGGCTGTTTAAGCCGTGGGCGACGGCCACCACCGGGTACTGGCTGCCGGTCGCCGCCGCGTCGGGCATTCTGCTGTCCGCGTGGTACACGTTCACCATGCTGAAGCGGGTGCTGTTCGGCCCGCTGAAGGAGCCGACGAGCGTGCCCGATGGGGTGGCGGCCGGCGACCTGTCGTTGCGGGAGGGGTGGGCGCTGTTCCTGCCGGCCGCGTTGTGCCTCGCACTCGGCCTGTTCCCGCAACTGTTCTTGAACGTGAGCAAGCAGGACGTGGCCGTGATCGAACGGATGGCGCACCTGGCCCGCGAGCGGATCAACAAGCCGTTGGCCGACGCCGAGACCCCGCCCCCGCCGATGCCGAAGGAGGACACGCCCGGCTTCCGCCCGCCGCTCCAGGGCGCTCCGGGCGGCGGTGGGCCGCAGCCAATGCACCCATGAGTTGAGTAGGTGCCGACGGCCGACGACCGCACGGCGAACGGCGCGACGTGAGTCCGCCGGTTCCGC
>JANNVG010000904.1:0-7212 GCA_031414395.1 Fimbriiglobus sp. | reverse complement strand
AAGCCGTTCTTCTTCTGGCACGGGCCGACGAACGTCCACCGCAAGTGGGTGAAGGGGTCGGGGAAGGCGGTCTGGGACATCGACCCGGACGACCTGAAGGGCAAGCTGCCGAAGTTCCTGCCCGACGTGCCGGAGGTGCGGGAAGACTTCGCCGACTACCTCGGCGAGGCGCAAGCGTTCGACGCCCAGGTCGGGGTGATCCTGAAGCAGTTGAAAGACGCCGGCGAACTGGAAAACACCGTCGTCGTCATCAGCGGCGACCACGGCGCACCCGGCTTCCCCGGCGGCAAGTGCAACCTGTACGACTTCGGAACGGGCGTGGCGCTGGTCGCGGCCGGACCCGGCATCCCCGGCCCGCGGGTGGTGGACGACTTCACCAACCTGATGGACCTCACCCCGACGTTCCTCGACGCCGGCGGGGTGAAGCACCCGGACGGGTTGAACGGCAAGTCGCTCTGGCCGGTGCTCACGTCCAAGAAGGAAGGGCAAGTCGATCCGGATCGCACGTGGGTCATCACTGGCCGCGAGCGGCACGTCGCCGCCGCCCGCGACGGCAACCTGCCGTACCCGCAGCGGGCGCTCCGCACCAAGGACTTCCTGTACGTACGCAACTTCGCCCCGGACCGATACCCGCTGGGCAGCCCGAAGGGCGTGTCCGCCGACACCGCGCCGACCGCGGACGCCTTGACGAACGACACCTACGCCGCGTTCGCCGACATGGACGCCAGCCCCACCAAAGCATGGCTGGTGGAGCACCGCAACGACCCGAAGTGGAAGTGGCACTACGAGTACGCCTTCGCCAAGCGGCCGGCGGAGGAGTTGTTCGACCTGAAGGCCGACCCCGACCAGATCAAAAACGTGGCCGGCGACAAGGAGTACGAGGCGCCACGGAAGAAACTCGCCGAGCAACTGAAGAAAGAGTTGACCGCCGCCGGCGACCCGAGGGTGACGGAGAAGGACTGCCGGTTCGAGAAGCCGCCGTTCACCGATGCCAACCCGCCGAAGAAGTGACCTCGTTCCCGGAGTTTGCGATGCCTCGATTCCTGTTCGCCATGGTCGCCGCGGTGTGTGCCGTCGCGGTCCTCACTGCCGCCGAGCCCAAGAAGCCGAACGTCGTGTACATCATGGCCGACGACCTGGGCTGGACCGACCTCGCCTGCCAGGGGTCGAAGTATTACAAGACGCCGAATATCGACAAACTGGCGGCCGGCGGGCTGCGGTTCACCAACGGTTACACCTGCGGACCGAACTGCCAGCCCACCCGCGCCGCCCTGATGAGCGGGCAGTACGGCCCCCGCACCGGGGTGTACACCGTCGGCGGCATCGACCGCTTCGACTGGAAAGACCGCCCACTGAAGCCGGTGGACAACGTGCAGAAGTTGCCGCTCGACTGCAAGACGCTCGGCGACGTGATGACCGCCGCCGGGTACGCCACCGCCCTGTACGGCAAGTGGCACCTCGGGCAGGACGACCAGTACCACCCCGGCAAGCGCGGGTTCGGCGACGCGATCGTGAGCATGGGCAAGCACTTCGACTTCGTCACGCAGCCGAAAGTCGAGTACCCGAAGGGGACGTACCTGGCCGACTTCCTGACGGACAAGGCGGTCGGGTTCATCGAGAAGAGCAAGGAGAAGCCCTTCTTCCTCTGCCTGCACCACTTCGGCGTCCACTCGCCGCACGAGGCGAAACCCGACCTGATCGAGAAGTTCAAACACGCCCCGGCCGCCGGCGGGCACAGAGACCCCACCTACGCGGCCATGATCGCCAGCGTGGACGAGAGCGTCGGCCGGGTGGTGGCGAAGTTGGAGGAACTGAAGCTGACGGAGAACACGCTGGTCATCTTCACCAGCGACAACGGCGGGGTGGGCGGGTACACCCGCGAGGGGATCAAGCAGGGGGGCGACATCACCGACAACGCCCCCCTGCGGTCGGGGAAGGGGTGCCTGTACGAAGGCGGGGTGCGGGTGCCGTGGATCGCCCGCTGGCCGGGCACCATCCCCGCCGGCACCACGGAAACGCCTCTCATCAGTGTGGACCTGATGCCGACGCTCATCGAACTGGGTGGCGGTAAGGCCCCGGACAAGCAGCCGCTCGACGGGGTGAGCATGGCCGAGTGCTTCAAGAGCGGCGGCAAAAAGGCCCCCGAACGAGACCTGTTCTGGCACTTCCCCGGCTACCTGGGTGCGGGCAAGGGGTCGTGGCGGACCACCCCGGCCGGGGCCGTCCGAAGCGGCGACTGGAAGCTGATTGAGTTCTTCGAGGACGGGAAGAAAGAGCTGTACAACCTGAAGGACGACGAGTCGCAACAGGTCGACTTGGCCGCCAAGCAACCGGAGAAGGTGAAGGATCTGCACGCCAAACTTGTGGCCTGGCGGAAGGCGGTGAACGCCCCCATGCCGACGGAGAACAAGAAATGACTCGTCTCGTCGCACTCACCCTGTTGTCGCTCGTCGGCGTCGCCTCCGCCGCCGAGCCGGTCAAGCGGACGAACATCGTCTGGATCGTCGTGGACGACATGTCGGCCAACTTCTCCTGCTACGGCGAGAAGACGATCCAGACCCCGCACGTCGACCGGATGGCGAAGGACGGCACCCAGTTCACCCGGGCGTTCGTGACGGCCCCGGTGTGTTCGCCGTGTCGCTCGGCGCTCGTCACCGGCTGCTACCAGACCACCATCGGCGCGCACCACCACCGCAGCGGCCGCGGGGAACTGACGATCACCCTGCCGGGCGAGGTGGTGCCGGTGCCGGTGCTGTTCCAGAAGGCCGGGTACTACACCTGCATCGGCGGGCACGGGGCGACCGGCGGGAAGCTCGGCAAGACGGATTACAACTTCGAGTGGCCGAAGAAGATGTACGACGGGAACGACTGGGACGGCCGCAAGCCGGGTCAGCCGTTCTTCATGCAGGTGCAGTTGCACGGCGGCAAGCACCGCGGGCAGGGGCCGAACAAGAACTGGGAGAACCGGGCGAAGAAGGAACTCGGGTCGAACACCAAACCCGATGACGTGACCCTCCCGCCGTACTACCCCCGCGACCCGGTGATCCTGCAAGACTGGGCCGACTACCTCGACTGCTGCCGGTTCACCGACAAGGAGGTGGGCGACGTGATGACCCGGTTGGAGAAGGAGAAGCTGCTCGACGAGACGGTCGTCTTCTTCATGACCGACCACGGGATCAGCCACGCCCGCGGCAAGCAGTTCTTGTACGACGAGGGCACCCACGTGCCGTTCGTCGTCCGCGGGCCGGGCATCGGCAAGGGAGTCGTGCGGGATGATCTGGTCGAACACATCGACCTGGCCGCCACGTCGCTCGCCCTCGCCGGCATCGAAATCCCCAAGTGGATGCAGGGCCGGAACGTCCTGGCGAAGGACTACACCAAGCGAGACGTCGTATTCGCCGCACGCGACCGCTGCGACGAGACGATGGAGCACATCCGCAGCGTGCGGACGCCGGAGTTCAAGTACATCCGCAACTACCTGAACGAGCGGCCGCTCCTCCAGCCGTGCGCGTACAAGGACGCGAAGGCCATCGTGCAGAAGCTCCGCGAGCTGCACGCCGCCAAGAAGCTGGACGACCTGACCGAGAAGTTGCTCTTCGCCGACTCCCGCCCGGCGGAGGAGTTGTACGACCTGAAGGCCGACCCGCACGAGGTGAACAACCTGGCCG
The DNA here is from genome assembly GCA_031414395.1 of Fimbriiglobus sp. Taxonomy (GTDB): domain Bacteria; phylum Planctomycetota; class Planctomycetia; order Gemmatales; family Gemmataceae; genus JALHQU01. The sequence goes on along the minus strand of JANNVG010000904.1, from coordinate 3,544 downwards.
CCGCCCCGAAGCACAAGGCCACGCTGGAGGCCATGCGGAAGCGGCTGGCCGAGTGGGAAGAGAAGACCGACGACAAAGGCCGCAAGCCCGAGCCGACGGCCGTGTACGACTCGGACATGGCCGTGTACCTGAAAGGCATGACCGGGCCGAAGGCCGACGAGTTGAAGCGGACCATCGAACTCAACAAAAAGTGGGCGAAGGAGGGCAAGTGATGCGGACGCTCCTGATCGCGGGTGCGGTGCTAGCGTGCGGTCTGATCACCGCCGCCGAGCCGAGGAAGCCGAACATGATCGTTATCGTGGCCGACGACCTCGGGTACGCCGACCTCGGTTTCCAGGGGTGCAAGGACATCCCCACCCCGCACCTCGACGCGCTCGCCAAGTCCGGAGTCGTCTGCACGAACGGGTACGTGTCGCACCCGTTCTGCTCGCCCACGCGGGCCGGCTTGCTCACCGGGCGTTACCAGCAGCGGTTCGGGCACGAGAACAACCCGAAGTGGCTGCCGAACGACAAGGACGTTGGCCTGCCCCTCGATCAGGTCATGCTCCCCGAGGTGATGAAGAAGGCAGGGTACGCCACCGCGGCGGTGGGCAAGTGGCACCTCGGCGCGCACCCGACCTTCCACCCCAACCGCCGCGGGTTCGACGAGTACTTCGGGCTGCTCGGCGGTGGGCACCAGTACTTCGACCACAACCAGTTCAAGACGGACCCGGCGAAGGCGAAGCAGGAGTACTTCATCCCGCTGGTGCGGAACGAGACGGCGGTGGAAGAGGGCGAGTACCTGACTGACGCCCTCGGCCGCGAGGCGGCGGCGTTCGTGACCGCACACAAGGGCAAGCCGTTCTTCCTCTACTTCGCGTTCAACGCCCCGCACACCCCCCTGCAAGCCCCGGAGAAATACCTCGACCGCGTGAAGGACATCAAGGACGACAAGCTCCGCAAGTACGGGGCGATGGTGTGCGGCATGGACGACGCCGTCGGAAAACTGCTGACGACGCTCAAGGAGCACAAGCTGACCGAACACACGCTCGTCTGCTTCTTCAGCGACAACGGCGGGCCGGTCGGCGTGACGAACTGCCGCAACACCCCGCTGCGGGGGGCGAAAGGGGCGGTGTACGAGGGCGGGGTGCGGGTGCCGTTCGTGGTGTCGTGGCCGGGCACGCTCAAGCCGGGCAAGTTCAACGAGCCGGTGACATCGCTCGACGTGTTCCCCACGGCGGTCGCGGCGGCCGGCGGGGAGGCCCCGAAAGGGGTGACGCTCGACGGCGTGAACCTGATTCCGCACCTGAAAGGGGAGGCGAAGGCGCCCCTCGCCGACCGGCCGCTCTTCTGGCGAACCGGCGGCGGAGAGTCGTTCGCCGTCCGCAAAGGGGCACTCAAACTGGTGCGGGTGGGCAAAAAGCCGGCCGAACTGTACGACCTGTCGGTGGACGTCGCCGAGAAGACCGACCTCGCCGGTACGAAGGCCGACACCGCCGCCGGGTTGCAAAAGGACCTCGACGCCTGGAACGCCACGCTCGTCGAACCGAAGTGGGAAGCGCTCAACTCCCCGCCCAAGAAGTAACTCTGGACACTGGACACCACGGGAACCCGAGGACGAACGATGCGACGGTTCTGCACACTCGCGGCACTCGTGCTGGTGATGGTTGGTCACCCGCACGGCACGGCCGACGATCGAGTCGCCCGCGAGAAAGCCCTCGCCGGTGCCGAGGAGCGGCTGAAGGTCATCTACGAGCGACGGGAATTCGCCCCCCCCACCTTCGCGGGCAAGTGGCTCGCCGACAGTTCCGGCTACCTGATGCTCGAGTCGGCCACGCCGGGTGCGGAACCGGAGGTGGTGAAGTACGACGCCGAAACCGGGAAGCGAACCGTGTTCGTCGGGGCCGACAAGCTCGTGGAGCCGGGCAAAAAGGCCCCGCTGTTCGTGCAGCGGGTGACCCAGACGCCCGTCGGTCACAAGTTCTGCCTGGAAACCCGACCCGGTCAGTGGCTGTTCGACTCGAAATCGGGTGAACTCAAAACGCTCCCCAAAGAGGCACCCCAACCCGCCTCCGCGGACTCGTTCTCTCCTCAAGCCGAGCATATCGTGTTTCGTCGCGGGCGGAACCTGTCGGTCGTCGATGTGGGGACCGGGCGTGTCACGCCGTTGACGAACGACGACGACCGGGGCGAACTGGATAACTACGACGCGAATTGGAGCCCCGACGGCCGCCGGATCGCGTTCATCCAATCGGACTCCTCGAAGGTCCGCCGCCGGGCGGTGATCCAACCGACCGACCCGTCGTACCCCGAAGTGAGGTACGACCGGTTCGCCCGCGTCGGAACGCCCATCCCGACTCTGCGTGTCGGGGTCGTCGATCGAGACGGCGGGGCCACCAAGTGGGTGAAGCTCCCCGCCGATCCAGGCACCTTCTACATTCAGGACATCAGTTGGGCCGGAAACTCGACGGAAGTGCTGATCGAGATGCAGAGCCGCTCGCGGGACCACCGCAAGTTCCTTCTCGCCGACGTCGAGACCGGAGGGGTCGCCACCGCCTATGAGGAGACCGACCCCGCCTGGGTGGATGCCAGTTACGCCGCCAACGCGGGGCTGGAGTGGGTTCGGGGCGGCAAGGAGTTCGTGCTGCTGAGCGAACGCGACGGCTGGCGGCAGGCGTATGTGATTTCCCGCGACGGTAAGCAGCGAACGCTCCTCACGAAGGACAAGTCCGACGTCATCGCCCGCGGGCCGGTCGACGAAGCGGGCGGCTGGTTTTACTACTTCGCGTCCCCCAAGAACGCCACCCAGCGGTACCTGTACCGCATCAAACTGGACGGCAAAGGCGAGCCGGAACGGGTGACTCCGGCGGACCAGCCCGGAACACACACCTACGAGTTCTCGCCGGACCGGAAGTGGGCATTCCACACATACTCCACGTTCGACAAACCGCCGGTGCTGGACCTGGTGCGGCTGTCCGATCACAAAGCGATGCGTGTTCTGGAGGCGAACGACGAAGTCCGCAAGCGGGTCGCCCCGCTGATCTCGAAACCGACCGAGTTCCTCCAGATCGACATCGGCGGCGGGGTGGTGATGGACGCGTGGATGATCAAGCCGAAGGACTTCGACGAGAAGAAGAAGTACCCGGTGTTCTTCTTCATCTACGGCGAGCCGCACGGGCAGACGGTCCTGGACGACTGGGCCGGCGGTCAGAACCACTCCATGTTCCACCGGATGATCGCCGACCTCGGATACCTGGTCGTGTCGATGGACAACCGCGGCACCCCTGCTCCCAAGGGGGCGGCCTGGCGGCGGGCGGTGTACGGCAGCCTGGGGCCGCTCTCGACCGACGAGCAGGCGGCGGGGGTGAAAGAGTTGGGCCGAATGCGGTCCTACGTGGACACGTCGCGGGTCGGCATCTGGGGTTGGAGCGGCGGCGGGTCGAACACGTTGAACGCGATGTTCCGCAAGCCGGACGTGTATCAGGTCGGCATCGCGGTCGCCCCCAAGCCGCGGCCGGAGCTGTACAACGCGTGGTTCCAGGAGATCTTCATGCGGACGCCCGAC
>JANNVG010000903.1:0-1657 GCA_031414395.1 Fimbriiglobus sp. | reverse complement strand
TGCAGACCCGCCGCCTGATGGCCGCCTGGGACGACGACTTCCTGCTCCAGGTACTGAACGGAATGCCAGAGGCTCATAGTGCGTAAGCCCTACCGGTCAGTGGCTGTTCGACTCGAAATCGGGTGAGCTCCAAAAGCTCCCCAAGGAGGCACCGCAACCTGCCTCCGCGGATTCGTTCTCTCCCCAGGCCGATCACATCGTGTTCCGTCGCGGGCGGAACCTGTCGGTGGTCGATGTGGCGACCGGGGGTGTCACGCCCTTGACGAAAGACGACGAACGGAGCGAACTGGAGAACTACGACGCGAATTGGAGCCCCGACGGCCGCCGGATCGCGTTCATCCAATCGGACTCCTCGAAGGTCCGCCGCCGGGCGGTGATCCAACCGACGGACCCGTCGTACCCCGAAGTGAGGTACGATCGGTTCGCCCGCGTCGGCACCCCGATCCCGACTCTCCGCGTCGGAATCGTCGAAAGCACGGGCGGAGCGATGAAATGGGTGAAGCTCCCCGCCGATCCGGGCACCTTCTACATTCAGGACGTCAGTTGGGCCGGGAACTCGACGGAACTGCTGATCGAGATGCAGAGCCGCTCGCGTGACCACCGCAAGTTCCTGCTCGCCAACATTGACACCGAAGTGGTTTCCACCGCCTACGAGGAGACCGACCCCGCCTGGGTCGATGCGAGTTACGCCGCCAACGCGGGGTTGGAGTGGATTCGCAACGGGAAGGAGTTCGTGCTGCTGAGCGAGCGCGACGGCTGGCGGCAGGCGTACTTGATCTCCCGCGACGTCAAGCAGCGAACCCTGCTCACGAAAGACAAGTCCGATGTCATCTCCCGCGGGCCGGTCGATGAACCGGGCGGGTGGTTCTACTACACCGCATCGCCGACGAACGCCACCCAGCGGTACCTGTACCGCATCAAGCTGGACGGCAAGGGTGAGCCGGAACGGGTGACGCCGGCGGATCAGCCCGGCACCCACACCTACGAGTTCTCGCCGGATCGCAAGTGGGCGTTCCACACGTACTCAACGTTCGACAAGCCCCCGGTGGTTGACCTGGTGCGGCTGTCGGATCACCGCTCGATGCGTGTCCTGGAGGCGAATGAAGAAGTCCGCAAGCGGGCCGCCCCGCTGATTCACAAGCCGACCGAGTTCCTGAAAATCGACATCGGCAACGATGTGGTGATGGACGCCTGGATGATCAAGCCGAAGAACTTCGACGAGAAGAAGAAGTACCCGGTGTTCTTCTTCATCTACGGCGAACCGCACGGCCAGACGGTGCTCGACGACTGGGCCGGCGGTCAGAACCACACCATGTTTCACCGGATGATCGCTGACCTGGGTTACCTGGTGGTGTCGATGGACAACCGCGGCACGCCCGCTCCGAAAGGGGCGGCTTGGCGGCGGGCCGTGTACGGCAGCCTGGGGCCGCTTTCGACCGACGAACAGGCGGCGGGGGTGAAAGAACTGGGCCGAATGAAGTCGTACGTGGACACGTCGCGGGTCGGCATCTGGGGGTGGAGCGGCGGCGGGTCGAACACGTTGAACGCGATGTTCCGCAAGCCGGACGTGTATCAGGTCGGCATCGCGGTCGCCCCCAAGCCGCGGCCGGAGCTGTACAACGCGTGGTTCCAGGAGATCTTCATGCGGACGCCCGAC
>JANNVG010000902.1:0-6083 GCA_031414395.1 Fimbriiglobus sp. | reverse complement strand
TCGGCGTTGATCGCCTCCACCAGTTCGGTGTACTTGTCCTTCGCCGCGGCCGCCGCCCCGCCCACCCGCGGGACCGTCTTGCCGTTCAGTTGCAGGCTCGGGGCGCTCAGCTTCTCGCCGAACGTTTTCATGGCCCGGTTCCACCCGTCCGGGGCGGTCAGCGGGTCCGGGCCGGGCACGTGGATGTGGTACTGCAACAGCACCACCTCGGTCGGCTTGTACGTCTTCAGCAGGCCGTCGAAGGCGATGTCGGCGGCCACGCACGGCGGGCACTCGGCCCCGGTGAACAGCTCCACCAGCGCCACCCGCTCGCCCTTCGCCTTGCGGCCCTTGAACTCCGGCGTCTCGAACTTGAGCATCGCCTTGGCGTACTCGGCCGCGTCGCGGGCCTCCAGCTTGGCCAGGGCGAGGGCGTACTTCTTGGCGTCGTCCGGCTTGCCCGCTTTCGTGAGGGCGTCGGCCACGGCCGCGTTCACTTCCATTTGGGTGGCGAGCGGCGAGTCGTCCGTCAGCATCCGCTCGGCCCGCTGCGCCTGCGCCACGGCCACTTCCGCGAACCCGTCTTGCGCGGCGAAGGCGGTGGCCAGCTTCAGCGCGATGTACAGTTCGTACCGCGGGCCGTAGGCGGCGGCGGCCTTGGTCAGCTTGTCGGCGACCGCACGCGCGTCTTCGGCCGTCAACTTCTTGTCGGCCATCTTGCCGGCCACCAGGAAGCCGGCGTCGAACCACTCCTTGCCGCCGTCGCGCTGGGCGAAGTCCTCGCGGGCCAAGTCCACCGCGTCGTTCAACTTCTTCAGCTTGGACGGGTACATCTCCATCACGTCGAGCGGCCCGCCGAACTTGCTCACCGACCCGACCAGCTTCTTCCCGTCCTTCGCCAGCACGCCCTCGAAGTTGAACGCCTCCCGCTCGCCCAGGGTGATGGCGAACCGCACCGCCTCGCCCTTCACGCTCAGCCCGGTCACTTTCGGCTCGGCCCGCAGCTGCGGGTTCGCCCCGATGAAGTCGCCCACCCACTTGCCGTCCTCTTCGGTGAAGGCGAAAAGGAAGGTGATCGTCTGCCCCTCGGTGAACTGGAACTTCCAGTTGCCGGTCGGCTTGGGCGGGTCGGCGGCGACGGCGGGGAGTGCCGCGAGCAGGAGCAGGGCGGCGGCGGACAGCAGGCGGGACATGGCAGTGTTCCGGTGGGATGGTCGAACGGTCAGCGTACAGGCGGGGATGCGGGCGTGGTAGGGCGGAGACCTCACCCCCGGCCCCCTCGCCATGAATGGAGAGGGGGTGTTCAAGTTGCGAAGGGTGTTGATCTTCACCGCGAGCATCGCGAGCGACGGAAGCGGTTGGCGCTCGCGATGCTCGCGGCGAAATCCTGCAACGCTTCCCCCTTGAACACCCCCCTCTCCATGACATGGAGAGGGGGACGGGGGGTGAGGTCCGAAACCAACCCACCCCATGCGGGAGGAGAATTTTGAGCACATCCGTACTCCGCGTGAGCGGCGTGACCATGCGGTTCGGCGGCATCACCGCCGTGTCCGACCTGTCGTTCGACGTGCGGGAGGGGCAGATCTTCAGCGTCATCGGGCCGAACGGGGCGGGCAAGACGACCGTGTTCAACGTCATCACCGGCCTGTACCAGCCGACCACCGGCACGGTCACGTTCGGCGGCGACGACCGGGCGAAGAAGCTCACCCCAATGGTGCTGCTCGGCTGCCTGCTGACCGGGCTGGTGGTGGCCGCCCTCGGGTGGCTCATCGCCACCAACCCGGAGAAGTTCTGGGAGGCCAGCGTCCGGAACCCGTACCAGAAGAAAAAAGACGGCTTCGAAGTGGGCAAGTCGTTCACCGCGGCGGGCGACTATTTGCAAGGCCGACCGGGGGTGTACTTCAAGCCGGAGCGTGCCGACCAGGATGACGACAAAGGGACGTGGCAGGTGGTTGCGCTTGACGGCAAGAGCGTGTTGCGAGAGGGCGGGTCGCGGGAAGAAGCGGTCGAGAAGCGGGATGCTGTGCTACGGGGCGAAGGGGTGGAGGAGAAGGACAAGGCCGCGGCCGCAGTGCCGGGCGACCGAGCGAAGCTCCTCTCCGGGCAACTGTACTGGACGCTCGGCGGGTTCGCGCTCGGCGTGGCGGGCGCGTTCGTCGTGTGGAGCCAGTCCCGCCGCACGCCCGACGGCATCGCCGCCGGCCGCGTCGCCCGCACCTTCCAGAACATCCGCCTGTTCCAGAACATGACCGTGCTGGAAAACGTGCTGGTCGGCATGGACCGCACGCTGTCGCGGAACGTGTTCGCCATGGCCTTGCGGCTGCCCGGATTGCGCCGGGAGGAGGTGGCGGCGGAGAAGACGGCGATTGAGTTGCTCAAGTTCGTCGGCCTGACCGGGAAGAGCGGGCAGTTGGCGAAGAACCTGCCGTATGGCGACCAGCGGCGGTTGGAGATCGCACGGGCCATCGCGTCCGACCCGAAGCTGCTGCTGCTCGACGAGCCGGCCGCCGGCATGAACGAGACCGAGACGAACGCCCTCACCGCGCTCATCCGCCGCATCCGCGACCGCGGCATCACGGTGGTGCTGATCGAGCACCACATGGACCTGGTGATGAAGATCTCCGACCGCGTGGCGGTGCTGGACTACGGGGTGAAGATCGCCGAAGGCCCGCCCGAACAGGTGAAGCGCGACCCGAAGGTGATCGAGGCGTATCTGGGGAAGGACTCGGAATAAGAGGGCACGCGGATCACGCAGACAAGAAGCGGATGAGACCAGGATCAGACTGAAGAGATTTCACCGCCGAGGGCACATGAGGGCACAAGAGAAAGACAGAGGGCGGTGGAGTGACTTTCTTCCAAACTCTTCTCGTTTCCCTCTCGTGCCCTCTTGTGCCCTCGGCGGTGAAATCCGTCTTGCTCAGATCCTGTCTTCATCCGCGTTGAAATCCGCGTCCCCCGCGTGCCGCTTTTGAAGGACAACCACATGCCGCCGCTGTTGACCGTAGACCGCCTCCGCTCCGGGTACGGCCCCATCGACGTGCTGCACGACATCGCCTTGACGGTGGACGCCGGCGAGATCGTCGCCATGATCGGGGCGAACGGGGCGGGCAAAACGACCACACTGCTCACCATCTCCGGGGCCGTCCGCGCCCGCGCGGGGCAGGTGCGGTTCGACGGGCACGACCTGACCCGCACGCCGGCGCACCGGGTGGTGAGTCTGGGCATGGCCCAGTCGCCCGAAGGTCGCAAGATCTTCCCCCGTTTGACGGTGCTCGAAAACCTGCAAATGGGTGCGTTCACCCGCACCGACAAGCCCAGCATCGCCGACGACCTGGAAAAGATGTTCAACATGTTCCCCATCCTGCGGGAGCGGAAGGGACAAGCCGGTGGGCTGCTGTCGGGCGGGCAACAACAGATGCTGGCCATCGCGCGGGCGCTGATGTCGCGGCCGAAGCTGCTGCTGCTCGACGAGCCGTGGCGCGGGCGCGCGCCGCAGAGCGTCACGCCAAACTATGAGGTGATCCGCGACCTGAACGGCAAGCAGGGCATGTCGGTGCTGCTGGTCGAGCAGAACGCCCGCATGGCGCTGAAGGTGGCCCACCGCGGGTACGTGCTGGAAACCGGCCGGGTGACGATCACCGACAAGGCGAGCGTGCTGCTGAACGACCCCCGCATCCGCGCCGCGTACCTGGGGGAGTAGCCCCTCGTACCCACGCTCCGCGTGGGAACGCACCGGCCGACGCTCCGCGTCGTGGTCAGGAGGGACGCAGAGCGTCCACGGGTCGTTCCCACGCGGAGCATGGGAACGAGGGAACGAGGGAAACGCGCTCCCCACGCCGAGCATGGGAACGAGGGAAGGGTTGTTCGTGCGTCCACCCGACTAGAATTCCGGAAGGCCGACGGTACGACCGGCCGATAGCCTGATGTGGGACGTTGTCCGCGGAGCGCCGTTTCGATGGGGATGCTCGACCACTGGCACCCGGTTCACCCGAGCCGTTCGCTGAAGAAGGGGACCGCCGCCGGGGTGCAGGTGGGGGGCAAGCTCATCTGCCTGTACCGCACGGCGAGCGGGCAGGCGGCGGCGGTGGACGACGTGTGCCCGCACCGCCGGCTGAAGCTGAGCGTCGGCACGGTGGTGGGCGAGCGGATCGAGTGCAAGTACCACGGGTGGAAGTTCGACGCCTGCGGGAACGGGGAGAGCGCCAGCACGCCCAAGATGACCGCCTGCACCGAGGCGTTCGACGCCCGCGAGGCGCACGGGTACATCTGGGTCAAGAGCAAGCACGCCAACCCGATCTTCCCGGACCTCAACCCGGACAACTACTACCCGCTCGGCAGCTTCCGGCACGAGTCGCCCGCCCCGCTCGAACTGACGGTGGACAACTTCAACGAGATCGAACACAGCGGCACCGTGCACGACACGTTCGGGTACGACCTGGACCGCCTGCACGAGGTGCGGGTGCGGTTCGAGACGACCGACGACAAGGTGCGGGTGATCAACGTCGGCCCGACCAAGCGGCTGTTCCGCCCGTTCGCCTGGCTGCTCGGCATCCGCGCCGGCGACCTGTTCCACGACGACTGGACCACACACTTCTCGCCCGTGTACAGCGTTTTCGACCACTGGTGGACCAGCCCGGACGGCGGGCGGGAGAGCATGATCCGCTGGCGGCTGTACATCTTCTACCACCCGATCGACGACACCCGGACGGCCGTCACCTCGTTCGTGTACGCCAAGAGTAAGTACCCCGGCCCGGCGGGCGGGCTGCGGCTGACCAAGCCCCTCTTCCGCATGGAGGTGGACCGCGAGATCCGCCAGGACATCGCCATGCTGAAGCACATGGGCAGCCTGGACACGAGCATCGAGGGGCTGAAGCTGAGCCGGTTCGACAAGGTGCTCGGCCTGACCCGCGAGCGGATCAATCGGATTTACCGCGGCATCGCCCCCGCCGCCCAGCCGCAGGCGAACGGCCGTTACCCGCTGATCGCGTGAACCGCCGTGGAACCGGGAACGGAGTGACCGGGTGTGATTGGTCTCACCCGGTCACTCCGTTCCCGGTTCCAGTACACTCCCCGTATGTTCTCCACCCGCGTCCCGTTGCCCGCGCTCGTCCAGTGGTGCCGCGCCCTGCGGTACGGGCTGTCCGCCGGCCTGTCGCCCGTCAAGGTGCTCCGCCAGCAGGCCAAGTCCGGCCCCGCTCCCGTCCGCCCGCTCGCCGGCCAACTGTCCGACAGCATGAAGGACGGCCACTCCTTCGCCGACTCACTGAAAGACCACCGGGCGAAGTTCCCCAAGCTGTTCGTCGAGATGGTGACGGTGGCCGAGTCGGCCGGCAAGTTGGCCGAAGTGTTCGAGGAACTGGAACGGTACTTCGAGGCGCAGCAGGAGTCGCGGAAGCAGTTCCTCGGGGCGATGGTGATGCCGGTGTCCGTCTACGTCGTGGCCGTGCTCGTCGTCTCCCTGCTGGTCACGGTCCTCGCCGTCCTGTCCCCGACCGGGGCCGGGTCGTCCGGGCTGAGCCTGAACCCGTTCGGGCTGAACAAGTTCGGGGCGGGCGCCGGGCTGATCGTGGCCGGCGTCGGGTACGGCCTCGGGGCGGTGCTGGTCTTCGTCTACCTGATCGCTCGCGACAACGACGCCCTGAAGCAGAAGGTGGAGGCGTTCGGCATCAAGATCCCCGGCTTGCAGGCGTGCTACCGCTCGTTCGCCCTTCAGCGGTTCAGCCTGGCACTGAGCATGACGCACGAGGCGGGGATGCGGGCCGACAAAGCCGTGTTCAGCAGCTTCCAGGCGACGAGTAACAACGCCTACATGAAGCACGCCGACGCCACCGCCGGGGTGGTGCGGAAGGGGAAGACGATCACGAAAGCGCTCGCCGCGGTGGGCGGGGTGCTGTTCCCGGCCGAGTTCCTGGATCAGGTGCAGATCGGCGAGGAGAGCGGGCAGATCAGCGAGGTGATGGCCCGTGCGGCCGAGCAGTACCGCGAGGAGGCCATCCGCCGGACGAAGCTGCTCGCGCAGATCGCCGGGTACGTGGTGTACGGCCTGGTCGCCCTGATGGTCATCGCCTGCATCTTCAGCATCGCGATGAGCGTGTTCGGGGTGT
>JANNVG010000901.1:0-3167 GCA_031414395.1 Fimbriiglobus sp. | reverse complement strand
TGCGGGGGAACCTCGCCGGCTTCTCCCTCGACCGCCTCATCCGGCTTCTCAACCGACTCGATTTGGATGTAGAGATCGCCGTCCGGCCGGTGGCGGGCAATCGTAAGCCGGCGGGCACCAGTGTTGTGCTGAATTAATCCGGCCCACGCACGGCCGGCTTCACCTCGTCGCGGTAGAAGCGCCGCAGCTTCTCGTGGCAGTCGGCCGGCAGCGGGGGCACCCCGCTCGCCTCGGCGTTCTTCTGCGCCTGGCTCGCGTTCCGTGCGCCGGGAATGATCACACTCACCGCCGGGAAGTCGAGGCACCACCGCAGGGCGGCGAGCGGCAGCGTGTACCCCGGCGGCAACAGCTTCTTCAGCTTCTCGGTCAGTTCCAACCCCTTCTCGAACGGCAGCCCGCCGAACGTCTCGCCCACGTTGAACTTCTCGCCGTTGCGGTTATAAGTGCGGTGGTCGGTCGGGGCGAAAGTGGAATCGGCCGTGTACTTGCCGGTGAGCAGCCCGGACGCTAGCGGCAGACGCACGATGATCGCCACGCCCTTCGCCTGGGCTTCCTCGAAGTACGCGGTTGAAGGCGTCTGGCGGAACATGTTGAAGATGATTTGCAACGACGCCAGCCCGTCTTGTCGCAGGCACGCCCGCGCCTCGGCGGTGCTCTCCACGCTCGCCCCGAAGCGACGGATTTTCCCTTCCTTCTTCAGCCCGCGGAGGGTGTCGAACACCTCCCCGCGTTCGAGCACGTCCAGTGGCACGCAGTGCAGTTGCGTCAGGTCGAGCGTTTCGACACCCAGCCGGCGGAGTGACGCTTCGGTGTGCTTCCGCATTGCGGCGGGGGTGAAGTTGGCCAGCCCGCCGGGGTCGGACGACTTGCCGAGCTTGGTAGCGATGAACAGCGGGCCGGGCCGCTCGCGGCGGAACCGGCCGATCAGTTCCTCGCTGCGACCGCTGCCGTAGATGTCGGCGGTGTCGAGGAAGGTGGTGCCGGCCTCCACTGCCGCCCGCAGGGTGGCCAAGGCGTCGGCCTCACTGACGGCGCCCCACTGGTCGCCGCCGATCTGCCAGCAGCCGAGGCCGACTTCGGACACCGGCACCGGGTCGCCCCCGAACGTGCGGAGTCGCATGGGAGAGTCTCGTCGATGATGTGAACCAGGCTGTCAAGCGAGATGGTATCCCCGCGAAGGGAGGAGGCCAACAACTTTCTGGGCGAACCCGGCCCGCAAGGGCCGCGGGTGCCAGTCACATCCGCACGCACCCACCGACCTTGCGGTCGGGGTTCGCCCGGAGTGCCGTTGCACACTTCGCCCGCCGCGGCTATCTCAACGTCATGAAGGTGAACTGGGGAAAAGTGCTGTCGTGGGGGCTGGGCCTGGTGGTCGTGGCCGTCGTCGTGGGGGTGCCGATCACCCACCACCGGACGGCCTACGTCCAGCACAAGCGCCTGCGGGTGGTGACGGACGGCCGCGTGTACCGCTCCGGGCAGCTCACCGCCGACGGCTTCCGCGACGCCATCAAGCGGTACGGCATCAAGACCGTCATCAACCTGCAAGACGACGACACCGAGACCGAGAACGACGAGCGAGACCCGTCCCTCCGCCGCAGTCCGTTCGACCGGACGAAGTGGCCGGAGAGCGAGGTGGTGGAAGAGGCCGGGGCGCGGTACGTGCAGTTCGACGGCAACGCCCTCAACGCCGACGGCACGAACGGCCGGCCGAAGTTGCAGGACGACTTCCTGACGGTGATGGACGACGAGGCCAATTACCCCGTGCTGTATCATTGCAAGGCCGGCCTGCACCGCACCGGGTGGATCACCGGCGTGTACCGCATGGAGTACGAGAAGCGGTCGCAGGCCGACGCGCTGGACGAACTGCGGGCGAACGGGTTCGGCGACTTCAAGGCGACGGACGCCAACGTGTACATCAAGCGGTACGTCTTCGACTTCGTGCCGGGCGTGCGGAAGGCCGGGTACGAGTGGCCGACCGCCCCGGCCCGCGGCGCCCCGGTGTGCGGCGGAGGAGCGAAATGACCACCCTCGACCGCATGTTCTTCGCCAACTTCGTCCGCAACTTCGCCATCGTGCTGGTCTGCCTGCTGTCGCTGTACGTGGTCGTCGACCTGTTCATGAACCTGAACGACTTCACCAAGAACAAGAACGGCCCGCTCGAAATTCTGGCCCACGTGGGCGAGTTCTACTTCGCCCAGGTGGCGATCATCTACGACCGGCTGGCCGAACTGATCACCCTCGCCGCGTCCGTGTTCACCGTCGCCTGGATGCAGCGGAACAACGAACTGCTGCCGCAACTGTCCGCCGGCGTGCCCACCCGCCGGGTCATCCGCCCCGTCATCCTCGGCGCCCTGCTGGCCACCTGTCTCGCCCCGTTGAACACCGAGTTCTACATCCCGGCCGTGTCCGAACAGTTGACCGTACCACGGGAGGAGTGGAAGGGCAACAAGAGCAAGCAGGCGACGCCGACGAAGGAGTTGACCGTGAAGGGGGCGTTCGACCCGAACGGCGACTTCATCGACGCGAAGTCGGCACGCCGCCCGACGGGGCGCGCCGCCGAGGTCGGGCCGCACGAGGGGCGGTACGGCAAGCTGACCGAGTTCGAGTACTCGTCCGCCGCGGAGTTGGGCTTCGAACTGACGCACCTGACGGCGGCCGAGGCGTACTACATTCCGCCCGGCGCGGACGGCGAAACCCACACCGGCGGCTGGCGGCTGTACACCGCCAAGCCCGAGCAGCCGTCCACCGCCCTGCCGCCGAACGTGCAGAAGCTCGGCCCCGGCCAGTATTTCGTGAAGACGGACGAGTTGGACTTCGACACGGTGGTCCGCGGGCGGACGAGCTACAGCTACGCCCCGACGCCGGACGTGTGGGATCAGTTGTCCCGAGGCTCGACGCCCAAGCAGTCGCTCGCGGTCATCTTCCACCAGCGGCTCGTCCGCCCGCTGAACGGCCTGATCCTGGCCGTGTTCGGGCTGGCGGTGATTCTGAAAGACCAGAACCGGCACGTGTTCATCTCGGCCGGCTTGTGCCTCTTCCTGGCGGTGCTGTTCTCGGCCGTGGTGTTTGGCGCGAAGTACCTGGGAGAACATGAACTGCTGCTGGACTTCGCCATCTGGAAAGTGAGTCTCTCCCTCAGCCCGCCACTCGCCGCCTGGGTGCCGGCC
>JANNVG010000900.1:0-15792 GCA_031414395.1 Fimbriiglobus sp. | reverse complement strand
GTGGCGTGACTGCAACCGAATCCCGCTCACGCCGTTCAGCGTCGTCCACCCTCGCGTCTGGCTGAACAGGATAGGTTCGTGCGGGCTTTCCTGGGTCACGATCAGGTCGGGTTGTTGCTCTCGTGCGAACTGCTTGAAGGCATCATTCGGCTGCTGACCGGCGGCGTTCCACGCGAGAACACGAATCACCGAATAGGCCGGTGGCGGCTCTTGCCAAGTACCGGGACTCACCCGCCAGCCCATGACCGGACCGAGGATCAATCCCAGGGTGACGACCACGACCCCGACCGCCCACCCCGACCGCACCCAAGTCGCAAAGAGGATGAAGAGGGCGAGTGGAATGGCAAACAGCCAACGCGGGCCGAACAGCAGGAGGGTGGGCCAGTCGGACACGTCACCTTCGACCAGCATCCACACCCACAAGGCGACGACGACGATGAGATATGCCACACTCAGCCCGACCGCCCACCGCCGACCACGACGATGCGGCGGGCGAGAGGTGTTCGGAGGCGTTTGGGCTGTTGACACCAGGAACCCCTCCAGGCCAGAGCGGCACGGGATACACCTTCCGCTTGCCGGACAGGGTAGAACCATCGTACTCCCAATACTGATACAATTTGACCCGGTAAGCGACCAGCCGCACCCACGCCCACTGGCCCGGTGAGCTGTGGTCCGGTCGTGTGCGGTCTGGTGCGGAAAGCCTTAATCCGAGTCGGGTGCCACTGCGAAGTGACGGAAGTTGCTCCAGAGGCGGGTATCTTCGCCGACCTTGCGAAAGACGCAAATGTTCGAGACGGCCGTGTGGACTGATCACTCAGGATGGCGAGCGGGGGCGACGGCACCAACTCCCGACGGTCAATGCCGGCCCGCTCGACTAACAGGTCAGGCATATGGGGTGTTCGGGGATTGTCAGGTCGGCAATCGGGCGGCGACCGTGTCGTACCCGACATCCACAAACCCGTACCCCAGGTCCCGTAGTCGCTGCTTGCACGCCGCACGGTCGGCGAGCGAGAGGTGTCGGTATTCGTACTGGATCAACTCCGGGAGAACGCCGGAGTCGAGGGCCATGCCGACGACCTCGGCGTCAAACCCCTCGGTGTCGATCAGCAGCAGCCCAATTCGATCCAGGTTGTGCCGCCCGAGGAGAGTCGGGAAGGACACCGTTTGGACTCGGATCTCCTCGACGTACGGGCTCAGGTCGGGGTGATCGTCCAGGTGCACTTTGCCGGTCAGGTGCGCGCGATCGAAACTGGCCAACCCACGAACCCGGTCCGGCAGCGGGGCGCCGTCCTTGATGCAGTACATGGCTCGGCTGCCGTCGGTTCGGTCAATCGCGGCGTTCTCGAACCGCAACCCGGGCTGGCCGGCGTAGTTCGCGGTCAGTGCTTGGAAGTACTGCGGCACGGGCTCGACCAAGACCCCCTCCAGTTGCAACTCGCGGATGCAGTCCCGAATCGGGTCGTACAGCACACCGTCGTTGGCTCCCACTTGAACGAAGTTGAATCGCGGGTCGCGGGTCTTCCGGTCGCGGACGATCGGGGTCAGCACGTCGAATGGGTGCATGACGTATTCTTGGTACCGCACCACGTCGAACCCGGTGCGGCGGAGTAACGACCGGAAGGCGCTGAGCACGTTGATTTCTCCTCTTCACGACAGCCGTGAGTGACGCGGAACTCGGTGAAGATCGAACACCCGCTGTGAAAGGCTCCATCGTCGAGGAAATCGTCCACTCATGGCTTCGACCTCTCACGTGCCCGGCCCCGACCCATTCGTTTCGGACGAAGGACGCTCAGGGGACGTTCGTCGGGGGTTGAGTCAACACCCGTGCGAAGGACCCCTCGTTCGGCTTGGCCTTGTCGTCCCGCAGTTGGCCGCTGAGGTGTCGGACCTTCCGGACGACCCGCTTCAACAGGCGGCCGGGTTTGCCGGCCACGATCCGGAGCCAGGCGGCGGCGAGGGCCCCCCTCCGCCGCTCCTGCTCGCCGTACCGCAGCCAGTAGTAGTAAGCCGGCTCGGACCGGGGGAAGTCGGGCTTCCACGGCTTCTGCTTGAAGTTGGTGTAGTGCAGCAAGCGGACGTCACGCGGGATGCCGAGTTCGTTGACCGCGGTCGCGTTGAATGAGAACGGGAGCCAGTTCGCGCAGGCGAGGAACATGCGGTTGAACACCGGCTGGTCGTAGTAAACCGGGTAGTAATCGTACCCGATCGTGGCGAGCTCGCGCTCAAACCGCTCCGGCAGGTCTAACCATTCTGAGGGGCGGAGGGCGAAAACGCCCGAGTTGAATGCCCGCGCGTCGAACGCGAACGGGAAGTCGGGGGTGAAGAACTTGGTTTGGGCGTCCTCGGGGACCATCTCACCGAGCGAGTACCCGGGGTCGGCGATGACATTCACTTTGCCCGGGGGGACGTCCCACAGTTCCGGCGCCGGGGCGGTAAAGACGACATCACTATCGACCCAGGCCGCCGTGTCCCCACCGCACGCGGGGGTGAACACTCGTGCCGTCATCAACTGGTACAGGATCCCGTCGGGAAGCCGCTGAACAGTTCGGAGGGGGGAACGAACCTCGGCCAGACTGCCGAGTTCCCGCTGGACCGCCGGAACCTCCTCCGCCGGCGCGAGGCAGACGGCCCGCACCTCGGGGTGGAACTCGCGGAGGCTGCGCAACAGCCCGAGCGCACCGGGGGTGTAGGCCAGATTACAACCGGTGACAAGCGTGCGGTTCACGGGCGAACCTCGGTGTTCGGTTCGGGTAGACGGGCCGGTAGAAAGCTGGCGTCCTCCGCCACCCCCGTCGGCGTGGGCCGGTACAGGCCGAGCAGGTATGCGGTCTTGCGGCCGGCGCGGTACGCGAACCGGGCGGGTTTCGCGAGCGACGAACACGCCCACGCCGTGAGGCGTGCGCCGGCGGTGTCGCGCTGGAGCCCGTGCCGGAGCCACAGGGCGTACCCCTTCTGGAGCCGGAAGAACCCACGCACCCACGGCTTCGGGTTGTCCGTGAAGTGTAGCACGCGCAGGTCGGCCGGGATCCCGAGTTCGAACGTGGCGTGTGCGTTGAACGGCCGGGGCAGCCAGTCCACGAGGTCCCGGAACAGGCCGTTCAACAGCGCCTGGTCGAACCCGTGCGGGTACAGCCGGTACCCGACGCGGACCACCGCCTCCTCGTACCGCTCGGGCAGGTCGGCCCAGTCCTCGCCCCGCAGGGCCATCACGCCCGAGTTGAACCCGGGGTCGGACGGGGCCACCCCGAAGGCCCGCGCGTACCCGTCCCAGGCCTCGCGCGGCACCATCATGCTGAGGGTGTACACCGCGTCCCGGACGGCGTGGACCCGCCCCGGTTTGACTTCCCACAGTTCGTCCGCCGGGGCGCAAAACATGGCATCGCTATCGACCCAGGCGACGACGTCTGCGGGCAATTGCCCCATAAACACCCGCGCCGCCATCAATTGGGCCTTCCAGTGGTCCGGAACGTACCGAAGCGTGCGGGGCGGCGCGAGCACGGTGCCGAGGTCGCCGACGACCGCTTGGACCGCATCCACCTCGGCCGGCGGCGCGTAACAGAACCGGGCCACGTCCGGGTGGAACTTCCGGCAGCTGCGCAAGCACGCCGCCGCCCCCGGGGCGAACGCCAGATTGCACCCGGTGACAACCGCCCGCGTCATGGCGTCCCCTCGTGTCCGGTTGGTTCCCACCGCCCGCCACCCGCCGTCTGGAGGACGCGGAACTGCGCCTCCACCTGCGCTTCCAGGGAGTATCCGGCCGCAACGAGGCGACCAGCAGCGCCCCGCCCGCGCGCCGCGGGCAGGTCAGCGAGCGCCTCCCCGAGGGCCACCCCGAAGGCCGGCGCGTCATTCGGCGGGACGACCCAACCCGTTGCCGGGTCAACCACCTCCTTGTGCCCGCCGACGTCGGTGACCACAACCGGCAGCCCCGCCGCCATCGCCTCGACGACCGCGAGCGTCAGCCCCTCGGCCCGAGACGCGAGGGCGAACAAGTCCGCGTCCGCCAGGAGGTCGGGGACGTCGTTCCGCAGACCAAGGAACCGGACGAAGTTCGCAACTCCGAGCGCCTCGGCCCGCGCCCGGAGCGCGTCCCGTTCGGGGCCTTCCCCGACCACGAGGAGGTACCGCGGCGCACCCGCCGCCGGGCCCAGGTGCGGGGCCGCCGCGGGGAGCAGGATGTCATAGCCCTTCCGCTCGATCAAGCTCCCGACGCTGAGGAGGACGACTGCGTCGCTCGGGAGACCCAGTTCCGCCCGGAGCCACCCGCGGCGCGGGTCGGTGGCGATCGCGATCCCGTTGCGGACCACCGTCACCCGGTGGGCCGGCCAGCCCCGCCCGCACACCGCATCCCGGCCCGCCTCGGACAGGACGATCACGGCATCGATGAACGGGCGGAGCAACCGGCTCCTGGACACCCGCCGGGCCGCCCAGCCCGCGGGCACCATCTGGGAGTGTTGGACCCACACCGCAGTTCGGGGCGCCCGGCGGCGGAGCCGCGCCAGCGCCGTCGCGACCGCCACCGACACCTCGTGGCAGAACTGGAACACGACCGCGTCCCACGGCCCCTGATTCAGTGCCCCGGCGTACCCGCGCAAGAACGCCCCACGCCGCTCCCGGTCGCCATCGTCGTTCCAGTCGGGCACCGCCCACCATTCGACGCCGGCGTCGCGGAGCAACTCCGCGACGGCCGGGATCGGTTCCCCGGATACCAGCAGCCCGCACCGGGCGCCGGCGGCCCGGGCCCGGCGCCCGAACGCGACGAGGTACCGCTCGAACGTGCCCAACTTCTTCGGGTGCAGGTTGCAGACCAACAGCACGGACCGCATCGGTCAGCCCCCCGCCAGTTCGGGTTCGGTGGCGGGGGCGAGCGACTTCACGACCCGCGCCGGGTTGCCGGCGACGATCGAGTCCGGCGGCACGTCCTTGGTGACCATCGCCCCGGCCGCGACGATCGAACGGTCGCCGATGGTGACGCCCTTGAGGATCGTCGCGTGCCCCCCGATCCACACGTCGTCGCCGATGGCGACCGGGCGGCACGCCTCCGGCGGGGTCGGCTTCCCGGCCCGCCGCTCGGTCGCGTCTACCGGGTGCCCGTCGAAGTCGAAGATGACCACCCCGGAGGCGAGGTAGCAGTGACGCCCGATGCGGATCGAGCGGCTCGCGTTGAACCCGCACCGGTGCCCGATGAAGGTGCCGTCGCCGACCACGAACTCCGGGCGAGCCTCATACACGTTGCTGAACCCGATAGAGATCAGCCCGGAGATGTACACGCGGTCCCCGAGGACAATCCGCCCGTGACCACCCATGTACGGCAACTCTTCCATCCGGAACCCGGCCCCGACCGACTCGCACTGGCTGCGGAAGAGCGGCTCGTTCCAGAAGAACCGCCGCGCCCAGGTCCACGTCTCGCGAACGAACACGTGGAGCTTATAGCACAGCCGGAACAGCGGGCGGGTGACGACGTTCACCGGAATGTGGAATGAGAGGACCGCCAGGGCGGCCCGCTTCAGCCGGCCCCAGAACGGCCCCTCACCGCGACGGATCTTCGTGAACAGGCTCATCCTTTCGCCCTCGACCACACCGTGCGAACGAACCGGCCGAGCCGCCGACGGGGGGGGGGCAGCAGGATCTTTCGGCGGACCGCTTTCAGGGCCGCCGGGTCGGTCTCGCCGAGGCCGCGCCTCACCCTGAACCAGTACCCCGGTCGCCACGGTTTCGGTTGATTGCAATAGTGTACGACGTGTTTGGACAGTGGCGGGTGGGGGGGCATCTCGGACCGGGTGTTCGCGTTCGTGTGAGACGACTCCGTCCAGCACGCGAGTGGGAGCGTCGCCACCTGTCGTTGCCGGCCCTGGTTGATTGGCGCACCGGCACTTCCTTCATATCCTACGTCAACACCGAGACCGACATCCCACCATCAAAACCCGGATTATGTCCACCTCCACTTCGGCGAACGTCACGCCCGAACGTCCGCCGTCTGACCCGCACCACTTCGGGTACATCGACGCCCTCCGCGGGTGGGCCGTGCTCGGGGTGATCTGCGTTCACGCGTCGGAGGCCGTCGGCGGCCTGCGCGGGTGGCCGGGACAACTGGTGGGGTTCGCGGGGTACGGCGTGCCGCTGTTCTTCGTCGTGTCCGCCTTGACGCTCTGCTTGTCGGCCGACGCCCGCCGGAACAAGGACCGGCGGCCGCTGCTGGCCTTCTTCACCCGGCGGCTGTTCCGCATCGCGCCGATGTTCTGGTGTGCCGCCATTTACTACATGGCCGTCAGCGATTTCGGGCGAACGACCTCTGACCCGGATGGGATTCCCACGACGACGGTCGCGTTGACGGCCGTGTTCGCCCACGGGTGGCGTCCGGACCAAATCAACGCGGTGGTTCCGGGCGGCTGGTCGATCGCCGTCGAGATGGCGTTTTACCTCTTGTTCCCGGTGCTGTTCTGGGCCGCGAAAACGCCTGTCCGGGCGGCGGCCGTGTTCGCGGTCTGTTGTGTGGTGTCGTTCGCCATGGCCGACCTCCCGGCACAACTGTTCCCGGACACGCCACCGAAATTGCTGGCCGAGTTCAGGTACTACTGGCTGCCCAGCCATCTCCCCGACTTCGCCGCCGGGTTGCTCGCTTATCACCTCATCCGCCGCCCGCTCACCGACGCCTGGCCGATCGCGCTGGTGTTCGCCGCCGCGCTCGCCCTCGCCCGCTCGGAACTGGTGTTCGAGCACACGCAGTTCGTCGTGGCGTTCGTGCTCCTGGCGTGGGGACTCAGCCTCCGGCCGATCCTCCCGCTCGTCAACCGCGTCACCCGGACCATCGGGGTGTTCAGTTTCAGCGTCTACCTCGTCCACTTCATTTTCTGGGGCCTCGCCTGTGAGGCGTTGTCGATCGACTTCCTGCCAGGGCAACCGGCCGGACGGAGCTGGGTGGGTGGCTGGCTCGGGTTCCCGCTCGCCGACTGGTCCGGGTTGAGCACGAGCATGCGGTTCGTCATCTTGTTCGCCGGGATCACCTGTCTGACGCTCCCGGTCGCGGCGGCCACCCACTGGCTGATCGAACGCCCCGGCATCGCCGCCGGCAAGTGGCTGTTACGGCGGCTGGGTTGGTCGGGGGAGAAGCCCGAAGGCGGTCAGGCACCCGTCAAATCGTGACTCGGCGGCTCCGCTATTTCCGCGGCCACACCTTGCGGACGAGCCGGCCGAGCAACCGCCGTGGGGTGTGCAGCAGGATCTTCCGCCGAATCGCACGCAGTACCGTGGGGTCGGTCTCGCCGAGGCCGTGCTTCACCCAGAACCAGTACCCCGGCTCGTGCGTCGGGTAGCCCGCTTGCCACGGCTTCGGCTTGCTCGCGAAATGCACCAGCCGCACCACTGCCGGGTCCGGCGGGGTGTCGAACATCTCTGTCCAGTTGAAGGTCGGATCGAGCAGATCCGCCCGGCCTTCGAACACCACGTTCAGCAGCGGTTGGTCAAAGAAGTGCGGGTGATCGGCGCAATTGAGGTCCACGAGCAGTTGCTCGATCCGGGCTTGGAGGTCCGGCCAGTCGGTGGGGCGGAGGGCGAAAACCCCGCTGTTGAAACCGGGGGTGTTCGACAACTCAGGAAAACGTGTACGGAATGGCTCCCTCAACTCGTCCGGTAGGTTGTGCGGGACCCGGTTGGTGTCCGGTGTCCGCACCGCGACCGCCCGCAGCGAGCTGACCTGCCACAGTTCCGGGGCCGGCCGGCAGAACAGGATGTCGCTGTCCACCCAGGTGATGACGTCGTACTCGGTTCGATCGACCATGAACACCCGCGCGTAGGCGATCTGCAGTCGGTCGGTGACGCCGGCGATCCGCCGCGGCGGGGTGAGCACCGTCGCCAACTCTCCGAGCGTCTCCACGGCGAACGCCTCATCCACCGGCGGCACCATGCAGAACCGGTCCACGTCCGGGTGGTGCCGGCGGGCGCTGCCGAGCATGGCAACCGCACCGGGCAAGTAGTTCCGATCGCAGGCGGTGAAGATTGCGCGACGGGTCATTCGTGACCTCCGCCTACTCTGTTGGCGAACCACCCAGTGTGCGCGCCACCGTCCACGACCACGCTCCCCGGGCCGTGCAAGCGGGTGTATTCCCGGTGCGACGCCACCGTCTTGAACGCCATTCCACTCCTCCTCGCTGCGATCAGTTGACTTTGTGATGGTCCCCTCGAATACCAACTCGGCGGTTCGGCTCACTCGCCAAGCTGCCAGCAGGTGGCCCGGCAACCGGGCGCAACAATGTCGTCTACTATTGTCCAGTGCCCGGATGCGGATTCGAGTTTCGGATGTCCGAGGTACACGACGTCGATCACCCACACCCGCGCCCCGACGGCCATCTGAGGCAGGCGCGACCGGGCGACCGCGTCGGGGGAGAACGTGGTAACGACGTGAATCGGTTTTGGGAACCGGTCCGACTGATACTCGATGCCGTCCGGGCTCCTCGCAAGGTCATCACCCTGACAGCCTCGGCCGAATCCCCCCCGGCCAGATAGTTAACGACTGAGATCGCGGTCAGCCCGTCAACGACGGCGACCGAATCCCCCGCCTGCATTCGTTCCAGAAGGGCGGGCACCAACTCGGAGATTTGGTTTCGCTGAGCGATCCGAGTGATGGTGAGGGAGGTTCCCACCATCACGCCCACCAAGCCCAGGCAAATCAACTCCGCGAGGATTCGCCCCCACCAGAACCGGGTCGTGAGCAGTTGGCCGATACCACCAGCTACGGCCAACAGGATGAGCGGGGACAGGGGGAGGCAGTGGCGGATACCGCCGTACGGGTGGAGACCGAGGCCGGCCAACACGAGAAACCCCGCCAACACGCCGACCAGCCAGCAATTTACGAGACTACCGAAGCGGTCTTTCCGTAGGAGGACGGCGCCTGCGGCAAGTGAGACGACCATCAGCACGAGGGAGAGCCGCCACCACCAATCCCCCCGACCGGGCGTGAGGTGACCTTCGGTGACAAGCACCACAATCAGTTCTACGGTCCCGCGGATTGCGAACGCGAAGCCAGACACTGGGTCTGGCCCTGAGAAGTAGTGCGGGGTGAGGAAGTCGCCGGTGCCGGTTCCCAGCGCCCTCATTTGCGGGGCCGCGAACACGAAGTAGTTCACCGCGGCGGCGACCAGGAAGACCCCGCCGATGACCGCGAGCGCCCGCACCCGCGGCCACCGCTCTTTGTCCCTGGCCGCCCACACGCTGGCGGCGGCGATCAACACCGCGACGACCGGCGAGGCGGCGTGCTGGGTGAATACCGCACCGACGACGGCAATGGCGGTGAAGGCGACGCGCCAGCGGGTCGGCTGACGCAGAGTCAGCAGCAGCCCGAGGGCGACGGCGAACACCCACATCACGCCGAGCATGTACGGGCGGGCCTCGCGGGAGAAGAACAAGTACTGCGGGCAGGCGGTCACCAAGAGGGCGCAGGCCCACCCCGCCGCCGGCCCCGCACTGAACCGCCCGCCTGCCCAGGCGAGTGGGATGACGAGTAGGCCGGCGGCGAGCGACACCAACCGGATGGCCTTCGGTTCGTTGCTCACGGCGACGATGGGCAGGGTCGCAACCGTCAGCCCCGGCGGGTTCCGGTCCACCGTGAGCAACCGGGCGGTGACCTCACCCGGGCCGCCCGCCACGAGGTAGTGCTGGAAGATCTCGTCGCACCACAGGTCGCGGTCGAACAGGTACGGGAGCCCCAGCCCGGCGAGCACGACCGCGGAGAGCACCAGCCAGGGGCGTGACTCCCCGAACGCCACAAGCCAGCCAAACGGCCCCTTCATGTGTGTGACCCTTTACATACCGTCCAGAAAGATTACCGATAGTTTCTTCAACGGCATATTGTCTTCTCGCTCCGCGTCGGGAACTCGAACCTGGGTCGAGGTGCCCCGAGGGCGGAACCAAACTCGTCCGTCAACTCGTTGCTCCCGACGGGGCGGGAGTCACCGCCGGGGCGGGCGGGAACGCCTTGGCATCCACCCATCGGGCGAACCTGATCGACCAGTTGTCGAGCGTGATCGTGCCGAGGTAGGCGAGTCCGATTGTGCCGGCGGTGGTCGCCGCGGCCGCGAACCAGGCCGCCGCCGGCGTGCCCCACCCGAAATCGACCGCCCAACAGTACGCGCGGGTGCCGAGCGCGAACAGCACCGGCATGTGGAACAGGTACACGCAGAACGACACCCGTCCGAGGAACAGCAGCGGTCGGATCGACAACACCTTGATCCAGAACGGCGCGAACGCGGCCCCCGCCACCACCAGCGGCGCCCCGACGTGCCGCAACGGCCCGACCGCGTCCCCCAGCACCAATCCGAGTGGCAGCAGTGCGACCGCCCACCACCCCGGCCGGACCAGTCGGGAGACGTACACGTCGGCGAGGATCACCCCCACGAGCATATGGAGGAATAAGAAGTACTGGTACTTGACCAGCACCGCCAGCACCGCCACGTAGAGCAGCCACCGGCGCTGCCGGGGGCGGATCACCGCGACCAGCCCGAACACGAACAGCGACCCGGTAAACTCCACCTCCATCGACCAGAGCACGCCGTTGTAAGAATCAGCCTCTCGGAACTCGACGAAGGCGTGCAGAAACGCCTCCTTCACGGCCGTATAGGGCTTCAGTTCCTGTCGGTAGACGCTCGCCAGCCATGGGTCCTCCCGGTATTCCGGCGGCCGCAGTTCCGCGGCGCGGGCGTTGGCCATCAGCCCGGCCGCGTGCAGCCCGAACCCGAGTGCGACGGACGCCGCCACCGGGAAGAGCAGCCGCGGGTACCGGCGGACCGTCGCCGACATCAGCACCGCCGGGTCGCCCGTGCGAAAGTACTTGAGTGTCAGCACCAACCCGCTCAGCACGAAGAACACCCGCACCGCCAGGTCGCCGTTCTGCCACACGTGCGTGCCGAGCGGCCCGCGGTCGTGGGACACGGGCGGCGCGAACGCCAGGACTATGTGGTACGCCAGCACGACGAGCGCCGCGACCCCGCGGACGGCCTCCAGTGCCGACAACTTATCGCCCGTCACTGCGCCGGCCGTGCCGACCGTCGCCGCTGGTGAGTTGGTGACGGCCTCCGGTGCCGGCAACTTATCGCCCGTCATTCCGCCCCCCGATCCGGGCCGCGGCCCGGAGGCAAGACAGCAGGAGCCGCGCCCGCCCGAACCGGTACCGGACGACGCCGCCCAGACCGATCGGCCACCACACGAATGACCGCGCCGCCCGCCACGCGCCGCCCCCCGGCCGCCCGGCCGCCATGTACCGATACGCGGCCGAGTACGAGGCCAGCCCGAGCACCTTCCGTCGGAACCCCCACCGGTGCCGCAGTTCCGGTAGCGCGAACGCCTTGTCGATCACCGTCCTCTCGGCCGCCTCCATCCGTTCCGCGTTCTTCGACATGCTCCCCGGCGTCTGCCGGTACCACGTCAGCGGGGCCGCCACCCGCGCCACCGGGTACCGTGTGACAATGCGGATCCACATGTCGCGGTCCTCGGCCGACCGCAGGGCCGTGTCGAACGTCCCACACGCCGAGAAGCATTCCGCCCGCGCGACGGCGGCGCTCGGCGGGAACGGCACGCTCAGTACAAGGTCGTCGAGCGTGAATGTCACCGTCGGCGGGGTCGCCGGCACGTCGGTCCATGCGGGGGGTTCGTCGCTGAACGCGTTCGTGCCAACCAGCCCCAACTCCGGGCGGCGGGCGAACTCGGCCATCTGGTGCTCGAGCTTCCGCGGGTGGAACTGGTCGTCGGAGTCGAGGAACGCGACGAACGGCCCGCGGGCCTCGCGGATGCCGGTGTTCCGCGCCGCCGACAGCCCCTGGTTTTTCTGGTGGACGTACCGGATGCGGGTTCCGTACGCCGCCAGCCGGGCGCGGGTGTCGTCGGTGCTGCCGTCGTCCACCACGATCACTTCGACGGCCGGGTAGGTCTGCGCGAGGGCACTCTCGACCGCCTCGCACACGAAGTGGGCGTAGTTGTAGGTGGGGATGACAACCGAGACGAGCGGTGAACTCCCGTTGGGGGTCATGGTGGGTCACCCGCGGGCACTGGCTTCGTGTGAGGTTTCCAGCGGCGGCAACGGATGACCTCACGGTAAAGTTCTTCAACCCGCTCGGCCATTCGCTCGACACTGAACTCTCGCTCCACTCGCTCCCGCCCAGCAACTCCGATCTGTTGGGCATGGTCAGGATGCTGCAGTAACCGGATGAGGGCGGCGGCGAGTGCCACGGGTGACTCGGGCGGGACCAACACACCCGACTTGCCGTCCTCGACCACTTCGGGGATGCCGCCGGCGGTCGTGCCGACGACGGGCGTGCCCCACCGCATGGCTTCGAGAAAGATCAGTCCGAACGACTCGTACCGCGAGGGGGCGACGAACACGTCGGCGGTCTGGAGCCAGCGGTCCACGTCCGGCTGCGGCAGCCTCCCCGCGAGGGCGACCTGTCGGCGCACCTCCGGGGAGAATTCCTCTTCGAGATACTGGGCGTGGGTCCGCCCGCCGGGGGCGTGCGGCCGGTCTGCGCCGATCAGAACGAACTGAGCGTCCGGAACGGCCTTCAGCACGTCCGGCACGGCTTGGAGCAACTCGACCGTCCCCTTGCGGTGTTCCATCCGCCCCAGGAAGACCACCCGCGGCGGGCCGGGGGGGCGCGGCGGCCGCACCCAGTCCGGGTACACCGCGAGGCCGTGCGGCACCAGCCGGATGCGCTCCGCGGGGATGCCGGTTTCCGCCGCCATCGCCCGGCGGTGCGCTTCGGAATGCGTCACGACCACATCCGCCCCGCGGGCCACCCGCCGCTCGCGCCACACCTCCCATCGGTTCCAGCGGCTGGGGGGGGCCGCGTCGATGGCCTGCGACTCTTTGGACGAGGTGTGCAGGCGGACCACGACCGGGACGCGGCCGACCAGTTCGAGCAGCACCCCGTACCCCTCCCAGTTCGGGAACTCGACCAGGTCGATGCCGCACGTATTGACGAGCCGCCGCATCGCGCGGTAGACCCGCCAGCACGCGCCGGCACCGGGCACCAGCCGGTCGAGTCCGGGCAAGTGGTCGGTACGGGTAAAGTGGACGCGGACCCCTTCATCTGTGGTCTCCGGCCGCTCCCCCGGCGTGAGGACATGTACCTCGTGACCGAGGGCGGTCAGCCCGAGCGCGAGCGCGCGGGTGTACGTGCCGATGCCGCCTTCTCCGGTCAGTCCGGGGTAGTTCGGGGTGTAGAAGGCGATGCGCACGATATCGTCCCTCGAATCCCGCGGCGGAGGCCGGAACGCGCTCACGCTCGGCCGGTGGCGGCCTCGTCCGGCGGCACCACCCGCTGCGCGAGGGGCCGAGAACGGGACAGCCCGAGCGCGCGGCCGGCGATCTCGGTGAAGCGATACCGCGAGGGGTCGAATCGAGCCGCGGCGCGGAGCCATCTTACGCATGCCACCGGGCGCGCCTTCGCTTTCTGAGACTCGCGAAAGCAGCGGTAACCAAGAATCTCGCGCACGTACCCGACCGCCCGTTCGGCCTCCGCGCCGATTTCGGGACCGTGCCGCTCGCGGAACGCTCGCTCCAGGCTCTCGAAGGACGCCACCAGGGCCGCGGGTGGTATGGGTGGCCGGTCGGGCCGGTCGTGGTAAAGGCCGTACAGGGCGATGATCGCGTCCTCGCCGCCGGTCCACCCGTACCCGTCCCGCGCGTACCCGGCCGCGAGTTTGGCGGTCGTGGTCAGCCCTTGGGTGCTGTACACCTGCGACGCATTTTGCCCGTGCTGCCGCTTCTTCATAAGCTCCTGCCTGACCGCCCCGAAGCGCCCGATCGAGGCCATCCGAACCCACAAGTCGTAGTCCTCGGCGCAGAGTTGCATCCGGTAGCCGCCGGCCCGCTGGGCCGCGTCGCGGGTGAACATCACGCCCGGGTGGAGCAGCGGGCAGTCGAACAGCAGTAGCCACCGCAGGGTGGCGTCCGCGGTCACGTTGTACAGGTTCTCGCCAATCCGTCGGCTCTCACGGTCGATCAGGGCGAAGTCGCACCCGAGGAGCACCAACTCCGGGTCCTCATGGAACGCCGCGACTTGGACGGCGAACCGGTCCGGGTGGCACACGTCGTCGCCATCCAGCCGGGCGACGAGCGGGGCCGACGCTCGGCCCAACCCTGTGTTCAGGGCGTTCACCAGCCGGTAGTAAGTACCCATGCCGGGCACTGGGGGGACGTCGTCCTTCTCGATCCGCACGTACTTGATGCGGTCATCGCCCAGCGACCGGACGTAGGCCGGGGTATCGTCCGTCGAAGCGTCGTCGAGGAAGATCACCTCGAAGTCGCGGAACGTCTGACCCAGCAGGCTGTCCATCGTCTCCGGCAAGTAGGGCATGCCATTGTGCACCGGGATCACGACGGACAGCGCGGGCGTGTGCATGGGGGATCGCGGGTCAAGTGCGGGTGGCGAGGGTGGTGTGGTGGTTGAGGTCGCGAACCGTGAACCCGTGGGCCGCCACCACCCGGTCAAAATCGGATGCCGCCCGGCTGTCGTGGTGGAACTCGATGGCGATCGCATTCACTCGGGCGAGCCACGCCGTGTCGCCCTGGAACAGCCCGGCCTCCGCCCCCTCGATATCGACCTTCATCAGGTCCACGTGCGGAAACCCGGATCGTTCGATGAGGCCGGCCGGGGTCACCCCCGGCACCGTCACCGTGTCGCTCGCCGTGGGCGCAGCCACCTGAATCCCGTGGTACTCGACCTCGACCGCTGGAAGCCTCAGGGCAACCGGTTCGTCGCAGTGCCACACCGCCGCCCGGAGGACTGCCCACCGATCCGCCGGGACCGCGGCCAGGTTGCGGTTGAACAAGGCCAGGTTGCGGTCGTCCGGCTCGACCGCCAGGATGCGGCAGCCGGGGTATGCGGCGGCGAAGTAGCGTGACGCGAGCCCGATGTTGGCCCCGAGGTCGAAGACGAACCGGCACCCCGGAACGGCCTCCACCACAGGCCGGTACACCTGCTCGAACACCACCTCGGTGAGCGTCGTCTCGTCCGACGTGCCGTACCGCAGCCACGTGTCCCCGGCGACCGGCGGACGGAGCCGCAGGCAGATTGTTTCGGGTGTGACATCCCGACCGGGGGCCTCCAGGCGGACCCGACGGCAGTACCGCCACGCGCTCGGGAGCGTCATGTACCGGTTGTGCTTCCGCAAGAACTCGATTGTCCACGGAGTTCGGATCTTGAGCATCGCGTGATCTTCCCGTTTGGGGAGGGGACACTCAGCGGCCGCCCGCCCGCACCCTTGCCTCGGCCATCAGCCCGCGCATTCGCGACCGCTGGATGAACGCCCGGAGCCACCGCCGCGAGTTAATTGCCGCAAACAGCGGCAGCGAGAGCGTTGCCAACAGGTACTCGCGGACCGCCCACCGCGGCAGGCCGAACACGCGCGGCAGGCCGGGGGCGGTCGCCCCCCCCTGGCGGACTTCGAGCCGACCCTCGCCGACGTACTTGCGCGCGATCGCCGCACTCGTCATGGCCGCCGCGGGCAAGTAGTGGCGCACGACGGCCGTGCCCCACCAGAACGTGGCGTGGCCGTCCCGAACGATGCGGTCGTACAGTTCGATATCCTCGCCCGCCATCCGGTTCCCGCCCACGTACCCGAGCGCGGTGTTGAACGGATATCTGCGGGCGACCGCGGTTCGCAGGAGCATGTTCCCGGTGACCACGGACTCGCCGGGCGACAGGGGGCGCCGGTCCGGTCCGGGCAGTGTCATGTGGACGATGACCTGCGGGATCAGGTCCAAGTTGCGGGCCAGCCACGGCGGCGGCGGGGTCTCGAACTCGG
>JANNVG010000899.1:0-2266 GCA_031414395.1 Fimbriiglobus sp. | reverse complement strand
GCAGAGCCGCAGAGACGCAGAGAAGACAGGAGAGAGTCGGGCGCTTGAAAACCGGCTGAAACTCTCATCTGTCTTCTCTGCGACTCTGCGGCTCTGCGAAACTGTTTTCCTCCCTCCGCCGTCCCCTTGCCCGATCCGCCGTCGTGTGGCAAACCATCTGTATGGTGGAATTCGTCGCCCGTGTGCCCGGTCTGTTCCCGTGGGATGCCGTCTACCTGACCGGCGACCACGACCGCCTGGGGCGGTGGAAGGCCGACGGCGTGCGCCTCGACTGGCAGGACGGCGCGTTCCGCACCCGCCTGGAGTTGCCCGCCGGCCAGCGGGTGCAGTACCTGTTCACCCGCGGCAGTTGGCGACAGGCCGAACTCGACGCCCACGGCCGCGAACACCTGCCCCGCCCGCTCACCGTGCTGCCCGGCCTTCACGTGGAAGTCGAAGTGCCCGCCTGGGGCCGCGAGTCGGTGCGGTATCACGCCGACTTCCCGTCCGCACATTTGCCCCACACGCACACGCTCGCCGTTCATTTGCCGCCCGGCTACGACCACGACCCGCACCGTCGTTACCCCGTGCTGTATTTGCACGACGGGCAGAACGTGTTCGACGCCCACTCCGCGTTCGCCGGCGTGCCGTGGCGGTGCGACGAATCCGCCGAGCAACTGGTCCGCCTGGGCGAGATCACACCGATCATTCAAGTGGGCGTGTACAACACCCCCGACCGGCTGAAGGAGTACGGCCCGACCGACGGCCCGGACGACCTGTCCGCCGGGTACGGGCGGTTCCTGCTCGACGAAGTGAAGCCGTTCATTGACGCCGCGTACCGCACCCGAACTGGCCCGGAGTGGACGGGCGTGTGCGGGTCGAGCATGGGCGGGCTGATCTCGCTCGAACTGGCCCGCCGCTTCCCCGACGTGTTCGGCAAGTGCGCCGCCCTGTCGCCCAGCCTGTGGTGGGATCACGAGCGGCTGCTGCGACACCTGGGCGACCACCCGCACGAGCTGGGCCGCTGCCGCGTGTGGCTGGACATGGGTACGCACGAGGGGCCGAGCGGCGACGGCCCGCCGCCGATGGTCCGCCGCGCCCGCCGGCTGGCCGACCACCTGGCGCACTTCCCTCCGCAGCAGTTCCGATACACCGAAGTGCCCGGCGGCCTGCACAACGAGTGGGCGTGGGCCACCCGCTTCCCGGACGTGCTGCGGTTCCTGTTCCCGGCGTGATGATAGAACCGGGAACGCAGTGACCGGGTGGATCGTCGGCAGTGACCGGGTGAGTGATTTGCCCACCCGGTCACTGCGTTCCCGGTTCCATTGTGCCTACAATACCGCCAACCCGCCGGGCGGGTCCGTCCGAGCCGCCCGCGACCCTTTTCCCTCCTGACAACTGAGGATCAACCGTGCAACTGGCGTGGACCCGGAAGGTGCTGGCGGCAGTCGCCGCGACCGCGTTCGTGGGCGTGCTGGCCGTGCCCGGCACGGCCAAAGACCCCCTGCCCGAAGGCGGGGCGGCCAAACAGCAAGAGACGGACCTGGCCTTCCTGAAGGCGTCGGTGGATAAGAAGGCGAAGAACAGCATCGACCCGGTTCGCACGACCGCCGTGCTGGTGGCCCTGAGCGCCCAAAACCGGATGGGCGGGAAGGACGACGAGCAACTGGCCGGCCTGCGGGACCAGATGCTCAAGCTGGCCGAGGCGCTGGCGAACAGCGAGAAGCTGGACTGGGCGGCGGCGGCCAAGGCGCTGGAAGGGGTGAAGGACGCGAAGGGGAACAAGAAGCCGGTCGACTTCACCAAGGTGAATGAGTTCGACGAAGTGGTGGCGATGAACGTGTTCAAGAAGGCGGCCCGCGGCGGGCGGGGGTGGGAAGACGACCTGACCGAGATGGTCATGGGCAAGAAGGCGGTGGACGCCGACCGCGTGCTGGAGATCGCCCAGGGCGCTCACCTGGTCGGCCAACTGGTCGCCGACATTCCGCCGAGTGGCACCGCCGGGGCGAAGAAGAAGCAGTGGGACACGTTCGCCGCCGACATGCAGAAGGCGAGCAAGGAAACGGCCGACGAGGCGGTGAAGGGCAAGAAGGCCGACGCCGCCGTGCTGAAGAAGAAGCTGGAGGCAATGGAGGCCAACTGCGCCGCCTGCCACAAGGTGTTCAAGAAGTAAGGCGGGCATTGCTGTAGCCGGCCACAGTGGTGGCGGGCCTGATCCCGGCCACCCAGAGGCCCGCAGCAGTTTGTCGGTGCCGTCACCTGGCGCGGCGGCGGGAGCCCCGCGCGG
>JANNVG010000898.1:0-2928 GCA_031414395.1 Fimbriiglobus sp. | reverse complement strand
GTGGTGGCGGGACGAGATCATGATCCCGCTGCGGCAACTGCGGGCCATCCCCGACGACCCGAAGTTCAAGCCCGGCTGGTGGGATCCGCTCGTGCACCTGGACGAGTTGGCCAAGAAGTAGTGTCCGACGAGCCGCGAGAGTGAGCGACCGGCGTTTGAAATTGCTCCGGTCGCTCACGCTCGCGGCTCGTCATACTCTTGATCTCCGGTCGCTCACGCTCGCGGCTCGTCATACTCTTGAGACCTTGATGGACCCGTACTTGCTGTTCGCCGTCATCGCCGCCGCCGCGTTCGCCGCCGGCATCATCAACTCGGTCGCCGGCGGGGGCACGCTGCTCACCTTCCCGGCCCTCATCGCCTTCCTGACTGTCGCCCACCAGGACCGGACCGACATCGAGGCGATGGCCAACGGCACCAGCACCCTCGCCCTGCTGCCGGGCAGCCTGGCCGGCGCGTGGGCGTATCGCAAGGAGTACCGCACCGCCCGCCCGTTCGCGTTGCAGTTGCTCCCGCCCAGCTTCGTCGGCGGCCTCATCGGCTCCATCCTGGTGGCACTGTTCCCGAAGGCGTTCGGCCCGCTCGTGCCGTGGCTCATCCTCACGGCGGCCGTGCTCTTCCTGCTCCAACACCCGATCGGCAACATCCTGAAGCGGCGGCGGGAGACGGCGGCCCTCGACAGCACCGGCGAGTTCCGCATCGTCCGCCGGCGGCAGGTGTGGTTGCTCGTCGGCTTTCAGTTCCTGGTGGCGGTGTACGGCGGGTACTTCGGCGCGGGCATCGGCATCCTCATGCTCACCGCGCTGGGGTTCATGGGGCTGACCGACATCCACCAGGCGAACTCGGTGAAGACGCTGCTGGCGAGTGTGATTAATGCCGTGTCGGCGGTGGTGTTCGTGATCGGCGGGCTGATCGACTGGCCGGCGGCGGCGGTCATGTCGGCGGCGGCGGTGGTCGGCGGGTACGTCGGCGCGCGGGTGGCCCGCAAACTGCCCACTGCCTACGTGCGGGGGGTGGTGATCGTCATCGCGTTCACCCTGGCCGGGTACTACCTGTGGAAGCAGTTCGCGGGCAAGGGGTGAACCGCCGGCATTTCAGCCGCACGATTCAAGACAGAAATCACACGATCCGGATGAGAACAGATAATCCGGTTCTGAACCCCGTCTGGTTCGGATCGTGTCTGTTCTGTCCTCCATCGTGCGGCTAAGGTTCTCTCATGCTGACCCGCTGTCGCGTCGTCCTCGTCCGCCCGCACTACGCCGGCAACCTCGGCGCGGTCGCCCGCGTGATGGCCAACTTCGGACTGAGCGAGCTGGTACTCGTCGCCCCCGTCGCCAACCGCCAGACCCTCGAAGCCGTGATGATGGCCACGCACGGGCTGGACATCCTGAACGCCGCCCGCACCGTGGACACCATCGCCGAAGCGGTGGCCGATTGCGGGCTGGTGCTCAGCACGTCGGGCGAAGTCGGCGGACTGGCGCGGAAGGGCTACTGGGGCACGCCGGCGGAGCAACTGCCGCGGCTGCTCGACACGCTGCCCGCGGCGCCGTGCGCCGTCGTGTTCGGCCCCGAACCGCATGGCCTGACGGTGGACGAGATCACCGCCTGCCATGGCATGATGTTCATCCCGAGTGCGGAGGGGCACGAGTCGCTGAACCTCGCGCAGGCGGTGGCGGTGGTGCTGTACGAGTTGCACAAGTTGAGTTTGACGCGGGAGGAGAAAGACCAGCCGCCCGAACCGCCGGCCAGCTTCGAGAGCCAGGAGCGGATGTTCGCCCACCTGAAGGAGTCGCTGGCGGCGATGCGGTTCCTGCGGGACTTCCGGAGTGACGGCATCTTCCACGTGTTGCGAACGGTCATCGCCCGCGGGCAGCCGACGGTGAAAGAAGTGAAGGTGTTCCACGGACTGGCGCAGCAGTTGTTGTACATCGCCGAGGCGTATCAGGTGCCGCACCCGCGGGACGTGCCGAGGAGTTGAGTGCTCTGCTCGCTCCGCGAGCGGTCCCCCGAATTCGCTCGCGGAGCGAGCATAGCACTACTTCTTCGCCACCTCGAACGCGAGCGGCTTCATCGCCATCACGCCCTTCTTGTCCCCTTCCACGTCCAGCTTGATCCCCGGCCACCCGTCCTTCCCCTTGTGCGACCCCGTCGGGTGCAGGTAGACGATCCGCCACTTGCCCTTCGGCACGTGTGGGATCTCGAACTCGCCCTTCTCGTTCGTGAGGGCGAAGTACGGGTGGTCGAACACGCGGACGCGGCCCCACGGCGGGAACCCTTGCAGGGCGTCGTCTTTCCACCCCTGATGCATCGCGTCGCAGAAGTACCCGGTGCCCGGTTTCAAATCCGTCACCACCACCGGCTTCCCGCCTTGCAGGATCAGTTGGTTGGTGTTGTCGTCGCCGACCACCAGCTGCGGGGCGATGGCCACCTTGCCGGCGTTGACGAACTCCAGCGAGTCGCCGGCCCGTGCCACCAGCACCCGCTTGTCGAACCGCACGAACTGACTGGTGACGGTGTGCGTGACCGCCTTCACTTTGACCAGATCGGGGTGAACCTTGTCGGCCGGGAACTTGGCCTTCAGGTCGTCGTCGTCCGGGCGGAGCCAGACCATCACGTCTTTCAGCCCGCGGGTGTCTGTGTCGATCAAGAAGGTGTCGTCGAACACCGCGCCGCCGGTGCGGATGTAGTCGATGTCGCCGCCCTTTGGCAGCGACAGGTCGAACGCCTTCCGCTCCGGGATCTTCTCCTTCTCCGGCCACACGACCGTACCGCGGATCGTCACCCAGTCGGGCGTCGGGGCCGGCACCGGGGCCGCGAGGGCGAAGGCGGCGAGCAGTGTGAACATGCGTGGTCCTCCCGCTTCGGTCTTGTAGGGCGGGTCGAGCGGCCGGGGATTGCAAGGGCGTCGATGATGCCTCGAACAACTCCACC
>JANNVG010000897.1:0-1588 GCA_031414395.1 Fimbriiglobus sp. | reverse complement strand
GGCTCGTCGGGGTTCGTCGGGGTCAGTTGTTGAACTTCCGCGTCGCCGTGTCCTTCGCCTGCCAGTCACGAAGCATCTTCCCCGTGACGGGCGGGGTCAGCCCGCGGAAGTCGATCTCGGTTAGCTTGCAGCCATCGTTGTCAAGCACCAGCTTCTTGACCGCCTCGGCGGAAAGTTTGGTGTTGGACGCGAACAGCTTAGTCAGCTTCGGCAGCTTCAGCACCTTCTCCAAGGTCGCGTCCGTCACCTGCGAGTTGCTCAGGTCGAGTTCGCGCAGCTCGAGTTGCTCGGCCAGCGCTGCCGCGTCGTCGTCGGTCACATCCTTGTTCGCCCACTGGATGACGGCGTACCTGGCCGCCTTCAATTTAGCGTACTCCTCCCGTGTGGCACCGGTGAGCGTCAGCCGCTCTTCCAGCTTCCCTTCCGCGTCTGTCTTCTGTTCTACCTTGCCTTTCGTGTCGATCGGCTTGGGGAAGAGTCTGTTCATCACCGGCACGAACAGGGCTACGCCCGCCCCCACCAGCACCACCAGTAGCGGCAGAAGTGCCTTCTTGATGAAGCCGGACTTGAACGCCACCCACAGCAGCCAGAGGACGCCGATGAACAGGACGGCGGCTCCGGCGGCGAGGAAGTAAACGGCAAACGGTTCCAGGTCGGGCATGGGCGGGGTCCGGAAGGGGTGTCGAACGGCTGGGGGAAATATATCGCCGCTTGCCTACGAGTCGGGAGGGTGCGGCGCGGATTCGGCGCAAATTCACGCCAGTTCACTGTTGACACGACAGCCGGCCGGCGGCATTGTCCGCCGCTCACAGTGGGGGGAGGCTGTCATGAACTGCACGTGGATGACGCGGGCGGCGGTGCTGGCGGTGGGGGCCGCCACACTGCTCGGCACCGGGTGTTCGACGATGAACAACACCGAGCGGGGCACGCTCGCCGGGGCCGGCATCGGCTCCGTGGCGGGGGCACTCATCGGCAAGGCGACCGGCAACCCGAAGACGGGCGCGGTGGTCGGCGCGCTCGGCGGCGGGCTGGTGGGCAACCTGGTCGGACAGGACGCCGACCGCAAGGAAGAGCGGATCGAGGGCGTGCGGCAGGCGACCGCCGAGCAGTCGTACCGGACCGACCAGCCGGGCCGCGTCGGCGAGATCGTCGAACTGACCCGCCAGGGGCAGGACGAGACGGTGATCCTGAACCACATGAAAAACAACCGCATGACGTTCCGGCTGAGCGTGGACGACCTGAACACGCTGAAGGCGAACAGCGTGTCGCCGCGGGTGATCGCCGCGATGCAGAACAGCGGCGGCACGGTGGTGGTGAACACGCCCCCGCCGCGGACGGTGGTGGTGCGGGAGGTGGTCCACGAGCCGGTGTACATGGTCCCACCGCCCCCGCCGATCATGGTGGTGGACCCGTACTGCCCGCCGAACCGCGTCCACATCCGCGGGCGGTTCTGAGTGCTCTGGTAGGGCGGGTCGAGCGGCCTCGATCAGTAATGGAACCCCATGAGCCATCGGGCCGCGCCCCCCCCCCCATCGGCAAAGCGGCGGGGCGGCGCGGGCCGCGGGTGGTTCTGGGGCCCCCCACCGGG
>JANNVG010000896.1:0-3507 GCA_031414395.1 Fimbriiglobus sp. | reverse complement strand
GTTCGTGTCGGCGACCACTCCGAGAATCGGGCAGGTCGTCGAGTGCCCCGGCCGCTCGACCCGCCCTACGAAAACCGGCCGTACTCCGCGTGCCCCGTCGCCGTGAGTGCCGGTCAGTTGCTAGAATCGACACGTGTGCCTTCCGGCGCTGCACCTTCCAACCGGCCCGCCCCCGCGAGTGTTCCATGACTGCCGACGTGGTCAAATTCCGCCCCGGTCTGGAGAACGTGGAGGCGGCCAAGTCCGCCATCAGCGAGATCGACGGCAAGCGGGCGGTGCTCGAGTACCGCGGCGTTCCCGTGGAGACGCTCGCCAAAGAGAGCTGCTACGAGGAGACGGCGTGGCTGCTCATGAAGGGCGACCTGCCGACGCAGAAGCAGTTGGCCGAGTTCGACCACGACCTGCGGCAGCACCGGGCCGTTCACCTGAAGCTGAAAGACCTGCTCAAGACGTTCCCGGCGACCGCACACCCGATGGACGTGCTGCAATCGAGCGTGGCGGCACTCGGGGCGTACTACCCGCCGCGGCAGGTGAATGACCCCGCCGCCAACTGGCAGGCGTGCGTGCGGCTGACGGCGGCGCTGCCCACGCTCGTGGCGGCGTTCGCCCGCGTGCGGCGGGGCGAAGAGGTGCTCGAACCGCGGGCGGATTTGGATCACGCGGCCAACTTCTACTACATGCTGTTCGGCAAAGAACCCACGCCGGCCACCCGCAAGGTGCTCGACGCCTGCCTGATCCTGCACGCCGAACACAACATGAACGCCAGCACGTTCACCGCCCGCGTGGTGGGGTCGAGCCTGCCCACGCCCTACGCGGCGATGAGTGCGGCGGTCGGGTCGCTCGCCGGCCCGCTGCACGGCGGGGCGAACGAGGCGTGCCTGACGCAACTGGAACAGATCGGCGGCCCGCAGAACGTGAAGGCGTGGCTGGACGGGCACATCGCCAAGGACGCGAAGTTCAAGGTGATGGGCATGGGCCACCGCGTGTACAAGGTGAAGGACCCGCGGGCGACGGTGCTGCAAGAGTTCGCCGAGCAGATGTTCGCCGAGACCGCCCGGCCGAAGAACTACGAGACGGCGCTGGAACTGGAGCGGGTGTGCGCGGGCGTCTACGGGGTGAAGGGCGTGTACCCGAACGTGGACTTCTACAGCGGGGTGGTGTACCAGGCGCTGGGCATCCCGACGGACGTGTTCACGCCCATTTTCGCCATCGGCCGCATCTCCGGCTGGCTGGCCCACTGGCTCGAACAACTGCAGGGCAACCGCATCTACCGCCCGGAGCAGGAGTACACCGGCAAGGCGAACGCCCCTTATGTGCCGCTGGAAAAGCGGCCGTAGAAACGTGTTCTGCTCGCTCCGCGAGCGGTCTTGATCGGACCGCTCGCGGAGCGAGCAGAACACTCGTCACTTCGCCATCATCAGGCTCACCTTCTCGGCCTCGTCGGCCAGCTTGTGCATGTCTTGCGAGATCCGCATGGAGCAGAACTTCGGCCCGCACATGCTGCAAAACTTCGCGCTCTTGAACACCTCCTGCGGCAGCGTCTCGTCGTGCATCCGCCGGGCGGTCTCCGGGTCGAGGCTCAGCTCGAACTGACGGTTCCAGTCGAACTCGAAGCGGGCCTTGCTCAGCGCGTCGTCGCGGTCGCGGGCGCCCTTACGGCCGCGGGCGATGTCGCCGGCGTGGGCGGCGATCTTGTACGCGATCACCCCCTGCCGCACGTCGTCCTTGTTCGGCAACCCCAGGTGTTCCTTCGGCGTGACGTAGCAGAGCATGGCCGCCCCGGCCTCCGCCGCGATGGCCGCGCCGATGGCGCTGGTGATGTGGTCGTACCCCGGCGCGATGTCCGTCACGAGCGGGCCGAGCACATAGAACGGCGCCTCGTGGCACACCTCGCGTTCCTTCTCCACGTTCATCTTCACCAGGTGCATGGGGATGTGCCCCGGCCCCTCCACCATCACCTGACAGCCGCGCTCCCACGCCTTCAGGGTGAGTTCGCCGAGCGTGCCGAGTTCGGCGAACTGGGCGGCGTCGTTGGCGTCGGCGAGGCAACCGGGGCGAAGGCCGTCGCCGAGCGAGAACGTCACGTCGTAGGCCTTCATGATGTCGCACAGTTCGTCGAAGTGCGTGTACCACGGGTTCTGCTGGTGGTGCGCCACCATCCACCCGGCCATGAGCGACCCGCCGCGACTCACGATGCCGGTGATGCGGTTCCGCGCCAGCGGGACGTGCTCGAGCAGCACGCCGGCGTGGATGGTCATGTAGTCCACGCCCTGCTTGGCCTGGTGCTCGACCATGTCGAGCAGCATCCGCGCGGTGATGTCCTTCGGCTCCTTCACCTGCTGGATCACTTGGTACGCCGGCACCGTGCCGATGGGCACCGGGCTGGCGTCGATGATCGCTCGGCGGATGCCGTCGATGTTCCCGCCAGTGCTCAGGTCCATCACGGTGTCGGCACCGAGGTGAACGGCAGTGTGCAGCTTCTCCAGCTCGTCTTCGACTTTGCCCGTCACGGCCGAGTTGCCGATGTTCGCGTTGATCTTGCACAGGCTGGCCACGCCGATGGCCATCGGCTCCAGCTTGCCCTTCAGGTGCTCGACGTTCGCGGGGATGACCATCCGCCCGCGGGCCACCTCGGAGCGGATCAGTTCCGGCTCCAGGTCTTCCCGCTTGGCGACGTACTGCATCTCGGGCGTGATCTGGCCCTTGCGGGCGGCTTCGATCTGAGTCATGTTTCAATCCGCTCCGGGGAACCCGGAGTTCGAGCTGTGTGGTGCCTTCCTGAGCGGCATAAC
Source organism: Fimbriiglobus sp. (assembly GCA_031414395.1). Lineage (GTDB taxonomy): Bacteria > Planctomycetota > Planctomycetia > Gemmatales > Gemmataceae > JALHQU01. The sequence continues at coordinate 715 of JANNVG010000896.1, read as the reverse complement.
CCGCTCCGGTTCGAAGGGTGTGTTCTCAGCCCGCCGACCCACGGCAGGCACCCCTGGCACGCGGTATTGTAGGCGCGGAATCGGTTCCGTTCCCGTCTGCCGTCGGGTAGCATGATTCGAGTTGACCACGGGGAGGCTGCCCGATGATCTCGCTACCCACCGTCGATGCCCTGGACGTCATCGCCATTCCCGTGCCCTGCCCGGTGGCGTGGGACACGATGCACGGCGACGACCGCACCCGCTTCTGCGACCAGTGCAAGCAGGACGTACACGACGTGAGCGAACTGACGCGAAGCGAGGCGGTACAACTGGTGACGGCGGGCGAACAGATGCCGTGCCTGCGCATCTACCGCCGGCCCGACGGGCGGGTGATGACGGCCGACTGTGCGACCAAACGCGAGCGGGTGTGGAAGTGGCTGCACCAGCGGGCACCGTGGGCGGCGACCGCCTTCGCGCTACTGTTCATGGCGGGATGCGGGGAGCAGCCGCGGTCTATCAAAGGTGGCCCGGGACCGCCACCGCGCCCGTCGGACGACGCCGTGCAGAGCGTGACCGGCGGCACCGCGGCGGTGACAGTTCCGGAACCTCACCCCCCGTCCCCCTCTCCAGGAATGGAGAGGGTGTGTTCAACACCACAGGGTAGTTCTCTTCGCCGCGAGGGACGCGAGCGCCCCCCGCGCTGGGGCTCGCGGTCCGCGCCGGGGAGATCCCCCCC
>JANNVG010000895.1:0-5118 GCA_031414395.1 Fimbriiglobus sp. | reverse complement strand
GGGGGGCGGTCGCCTGCGCGGGCGCGGGCCGCGCGGCCTCCCCCCCCCCCCCCCCCCCCCCCCCCCCCCGCCGGTTCACCAGGAAACAGACTCACACCAGTTCGGTCACCAGGTCGCGGTCGTCGAGGACGTACATCGGGCGACCGGAGCCGTTCGGGAAGGTCATGGCCGGGTCGATGCCCATCGCCTTGTACAGCGTGGCGAGCAGGTGCGGCACCTTGTACGGGCGGTCCTTCGGGTACTCGCCGCGGGCGCTGCTGCTGCCCACCGCCTGCCCCATCTTCAGCCCGCCGCCGGCCACCATCGCGCTCATGACGGGCGACCAGTGGTCGCGGCCGGCGTTCATGTTGTTGATCTTCGGCGTGCGGCCGAACTCGCCCCACACCACCACGGTCACGTCGTCGGCCAGCCCGCGGTCGTGCAGGTCGGTCACGAGGTTGGCGATCCCGCGGTCGAGCATCGGCAGTTGCTTCTTGAGCTGCACGAAGTTGCTCTCGTGCGTGTCCCACCCGCCGTAGCTCAGGGTCACGCACCCGACGCCCGCTTCCACCAGCCGGCGGGCCGTCAGGAACTGCTCGACGCCCTTGTACCGCTCCTTCGTCCGCGGGTCTTCGTTCTTCAGGTCGAGCGCCTTCCGCACCGTCCCGCTGGCGATCATGTCGAACGCCCGCTGGTTGAAGCTGTCCATGCCGCTGAGCGTGCCCTTCGTGTCCAGGTCGCGGCGGACGGTGTCGAAACTGGCGAGCAGGTCTTTGCGGTCGTCCATGCGGGAGGTGGTCACGCCCTGGGCCAGCCGCAGGTTTTCCTTGCTCGGTCCTTCCGGGCTGAACGGGCGGTGTGCCACGCCGAGGAACCCCGGCTCGGTGCCCACGCTCATCCCGCGGAGCGTCACGAACGGCGGCACTTCGGCCGACTGCCCCGACAGCTTGCTCATCACGCTGCCGAAGCTCGGGTGACCGGCGGTGCGGTTGGTGTTCTCGCTGAACCCGGTCATCACGTAGGAGTCGCTGTGCTCGTCCACCGCCACCAGGCTGCGGACCACGGCCAGCTTGTCCCACATCTTCGCCTGCATCGGGAAGTGTTCGCTGATCCGCACGCCGGCCACGTTCGTGTTGATCGGGTTGAACTCGCCGCGGAACTCGGCCGGGGCGTCCGGCTTCAGGTCGTACATGTCCATGTGGCTGGGGCCACCGGGCAGGTACACCATGATGGCCGCCTTCTTCGGCGTGCCGGTCGGGGCGGGCGCGCCCTCCCGCTTGGCGGCCTGGGCACGCAGCACGTCGGCCAGCGTCAGGCCGGCACCGAACGCGCCGATCTTCATGAAGTTGCGGCGGCTGAAGCCGTCGCAGAACCGCTGAGACCGACCGAGGAAGGTGAGCATGGAGGGCCTTCGGGAATGTGGGAACCGGCGGAGGGTTGGTCGTGAGACGCCGCGAGTGGGTGCGGAGTTTCACGTTTCTGGCAGTGGTGGAAAGAATAGACTGCCGGTCGGGGGGATGCAATCGGAAAACCGGCGATTGGCGAACCCGGCCCGCGAGGGCCGCAGGTGCGAACGAACAGACCGCCACGGATCGCACGGATGGGACGGATTCGGAGCAGAAAACAATCATTCTGTTCTCCGTCCTGATCCGTGTTGTCCGTGCCATCCGTGGCCGCTTTTCAAGACGCACCCACGGCCCTCGCGGGCCGGGTTCGCCCAGAACCACGTACCCCCTACAATTCCTGAACCACACCGCCGAGGGCTGCCCTGGTGTCCGCAGACCGCATCACCGACTACCTGTCGCAGTTCGCCACCGCCCGCGCCCAGATGACCGAGCAACTCGGCAAGATCGTCATCGGGCAAGCCGAGGTGATCGAGCAAATCCTGGCGGCCGTCTTCACCCGCGGGCACGTCCTGCTGGTGGGGGTGCCGGGGCTGGCCAAGACGCTCATGGTGAGCAGCATCGCGCAGATCCTGGACGTGAATTTCAAGCGGGTGCAGTTCACCCCGGACCTGATGCCGTCGGACATCACCGGCACCACCGTGCTGGACGAGAACGACGGCCGCCGCGAGTTCCGGTTCGTCCGCGGGCCGGTGTTCACCAACATCCTGCTGGCCGACGAGATCAACCGCACCCCGCCGAAGACGCAAGCCGCACTCCTGCAAGCCATGCAAGAGCGGGAGGTGAGCGTCGGCCAGGAGACGTACAAGCTGCCCGACCCGTTCTTCGTCATCGCCACGCAGAACCCCATCGAGCAGGAAGGCACCTACACGCTGCCGGAAGCGCAGCTCGACCGCTTCATGTTCAACGTGAAGGTGGACTACCCGAGCCTGGACGAGGAGAAGCGGATCATCAGCGCGACGGCCAAGGACGAGACGCCGGAGCTGACGAAGGTGCTCACCGGGAAGGCGATCACCAACTTGCAAAAGCTGGTGCGGAGCGTGCCGGTGAGCGAGTTCGTGACCGACTACGTGGTGAAGCTGGTGCGGGCCACACGGCCGAAGGACAAGACCGCCCCGGAGTTCATCAAGCGGACGGTGGACTGGGGCGCGGGCGTGCGGGCCGGGCAGTATTTGGTGCGGGCGGGGCAGGCGTTCGCGGCGATGGACGGCCGCTTCACCGTCGCCATCGACGACATCCGGAAGGCCGCCATCCCGGTGCTGCGTCACCGCATCGGCACGAACTTCCAGGCGCAGGCCGAAGGCAAGACGAGCGACGACCTGGTGGTGGAGTTGCTGAAGGCGGTGGGCGAACCGGAACCGGCGAAGTACGTGCCCGTCGCCGGCAAGCGAAAACTGTAACGGCGGGTACACACTCGCCCTGTCGGTGCGGTATCCTGGATCACGTCCACGGGGGGCGGTCATGCGCTCGCTACTCTCGGTCGTCACCTTCCTCCTGGCCGCCACGGTCATCGCCGCCCCGGTACCGAAGGCGGTCAAGAAGACGGACGACGCCAACCGACTCATCGGCACCTGGAAGCCGGCGGCCGGCGAATTGGTGTGGCACCGCTTCGACGCCGACGGCACCCTCACCTTGTGGCGGGCAGAAAACCCGGACGCCACCTACGGCTACTCTTGGAAACTGGATTCCACCGCCACCCCAAAACGACTGGTCATGAAAGGCGTCCGCAACTCCGACCGCACTTATGAGTGCGTGTACGAGTTGAGCGGTGACGGGCTGAAATACACCACCGGCCAGACGGGTGTTTTCCCGGACACGGTCGCACCGGGCCGCGGGCACGTCTACTACGAGATGACCCGCGACACCGCCGCCAAGTGACACACCCCGGAGGCCCGCCATGCGTTCTCTGCTTGCCCTCGCTCTGCTCGCCGGGTTCGCCACGGCCGCCCCGGTGCCGAAGGCGGTGAAGAAGAAGGACGACAAGGCGATGATCGCGGGCAGGTGGCTGGTCACCGAATTGACGGTGAACGGGCGGAACACGAACGTCTCCTACAATACGTTCACCTTCGACACCGAAGGCAAGGTGACGCTCCGGTCCAAGAAGGACGACCCCAGCGGCAGCGCCTGGACGTGGACGATCGATCCCACGGTGGACCCACCCGGCATGCAGTGGGCGACCCAGAACGGAAAGAACGACTGGCAGCTCGTGTATGAAGTGACCGCCGACACGCTCAAAGTGGGCTTCATCGCCAAAGGGGCCAAGCCGCCGACGAAGGTGGAGCCGTGCGACGGCCTCACCCTGTACGTCATGACCCGCGACACCAGCAAGTGAGGTTCCCGATGCGCCTGCTCCTCGCCCTCGCGCTGTTCGCCGGGATGACCACCGCGGCGCCGGTGCCGAAGGCAGTCAAGAAGAAGACCGACGACGCGACCGATCTGGTCGGCACGTGGCGGGCGGTGCCGGGCGCACGGGACGAGAGCTTCCAGTTCACCGCCGACGGCAAGATGGCGGCGTGGAGCGGAAAAGGCGGACACGGCGGCAGCTTCCCGTACACCTGGACCATCGACCCGACCACCGCCCCGAAGACGATGAACTGGGGGGACGCGTCCACCCCGCCTCGCCCGCAGTTCGAGTGCGTGTACGAGTTGAACGGCGACACCCTGCGGATCGCGTACAGCACGGTCGGCAAGCGGCCGGCGAACCCGACGGCCGCGGCGAACGGCAACTTCATCTGCGACCTCGTCCGCGACACCCCCGCCAAGTGAGGCCCGCCATGCGCCCGCTCGTCGTTCTCGCCCTCCTCGTCGGGTTCGCGTCCGCCGCCCCCGTGCCGAAGGCGCTGAAGAAGAAAGACACCTCCGACCAGATCGTCGGCACGTGGAAGCCGGACAAGGGGTCGGAGTGGTTCCAGTTCGACGCCGAAGGGAACATGACGGCGTGGACCAACGGCGGGAATGCGGCGGCCGGGGCCAAGTACACCTACGCCCTGGACGCCGACCCGGACGCCCGCCAGTGGCGAATGACCTGGACGTCGAAGGGGCAGGCCAAGCCGTCGTACCAGGTGCTGTACGTGATCGATGGCGACCGCATGTACCTGACCTACAGCGGGGCGACCGGCCAGCCGATGGCGAAGCCCGACCCGACCACCGCCCCCAACTTCACCCGCCAACTCGCTGACAAGTGAGGCCCACCATGCGCCCGCTCATCGCACTCATCCTGCTGGTGAGCCTCGCCCCCGCCGCGCCGGTGCCGAAGAGCATCAAGGCGAAGGACGAGTTCGGGCCGCTCGTCGGCACCTGGAAGCCGGTCGGCACCTCCCGCACGAGTTTCGAGTTCCGCCCGGATGGCACCATGCGGTGTTGGACCGAAGGTAACGAACGGAGCGGCGCGACCTACTCGTGGACGGTTCAACCCGGCTGTTCCCCCAAGCGGATGACGTGGCAGAGCGAAGGGAAGCGGTGGGAGGCGGTGTACGAACTCGACGGCGACTCGCTGAAAATCTTCTACGCCCACGCGAAAGCGAAGCTGCCCGACACGGTCGGCCCGGACCCGGTCGGCAATTTCGAACAGGTCTCCCGCGACAATTCGGCCAAGTGACCGCCGCCCATTCGTGACCTATCCTTGTCCGCCGCCCCGGACATGGACGCCTCATGACATCGACCGTCGCACTGCTCGCGCACGTGCTCGCCCGGCCCGACGACGACGGCCCGCGGCTGGTGTACGCCGACTGGCTGG
>JANNVG010000894.1:0-4046 GCA_031414395.1 Fimbriiglobus sp. | reverse complement strand
CCCGGCGTGGCCTCCCCCGGGGGGGGGGCGCGGCGGCGGGCGGTCTGACCCGCACGACTTACTGCCGGTCGGCGGCGCCGCCGGCATCGCGGGCGGCTCGACCCGCCCTACCAGGGACTCTGCTCACCCCTCTTTCACCTTCTCGTCCCACGTGTCGAGCAGCCCGCTGATGCTCTTGAACCCGAAGTCCACGTTCGCCAGCTCGTTGCCCAGTTCCACCGCGCGGGCGTAGTCGCCGGCCTCGGCCGCGCCGGTGGCCAACTGGAACAGCACCTCCTTCCGCGCCGGCTCGTCGCTCGCGGCGGTCAGCAGGGCCAGCGCCTCCTCGAAGTTGCGTTGCGCCAGCTTCCAGTTGTTCCGCTTGCGGAAGCACACGCCCAGCAGCATGGCCGCGTGCCCCTTCAGCTTCTCGTCGCGGCGGGCCTGTTGCAGTTCGGTGATGGCCTCGTCCAGCTTGTCCATCTTCATCAGCCGCTTGCCCAGCTCGATGCGGTGGACCACCTCGGCCGGGAAGCGGTCCACCTTCACCCGCAGGATCTCCGCCTCGCGGGCATAGATCTCCTTCTTCAGCTTGCCCCGCAGGTCGGTCAGTTCGGCGGCGGTCGGGCCGTCGTCGTCCGGGTCGTCTTCGCTCCGCGCCTTCACCGCCTTCAGCTTGGCGTCGGCCTCGTCGTAGTTCGCCCGCAGCGGCAGCAGGTCGAGTTCGAGCAGTTCCAGTTGCAGGCTGAAGTGCTGGCCGGTCGGCCCCAGGCCCTGCTGCAACGCCGCCCGCGCGCGGTCCAGTTGGTTGTGCCGGCGGTACAGGTTGGCCAGTTGCACGTACAGCGCCGGTTCGGTCGGCTCGGCCTCGATCCGCTTCTGCACGCCCGACGCCTCGCGGCCCAGGCGGTCGTGCTTCTCCACCGCCGCCGCCTCCATCCGCGCCACCACCGGCGACTCCCTCGACCCGCTGATGGCCTCCTCGTACCCGCCGCGGGCAATGGTCTCGGACGCCGCCAGGTTCTTCGCCTTGCTCGCCGCCTCCAGGTCGCGGGGGTCGGCCTCCTGCACCAGCCGCCACAGGCTGATGGCCTTCTGGAAGTCGCCCCGCTTCTCGAACAGGCGGGCGAGCGCGCGGTTCAGCGTCGGGTCCTTCGGGTACTTCTGGCGGGCTTGGTCGAGCGAGAACACGGCCAGGTCCGACAAGCCGAGCGCCTCGAACGCCTCGGCCATGTCCATCTGCGTGCCCAGGTCCCACGGGTTCCGCGTCAGCACGTCTTCGCCCGCTTCGAGCACCTTCAAGTAATCTCGCCCGGCCTTCGCCGCCTTCACCGACGCCTTGTACCGCGGGGTGCTCAAGAACGCGAACGTGCTCCCCTTCAGGTCGTCGCCGAACTTGGCCTTCTGCGCCCGCCGCAGCGTCTGGCGGAAGTGCAGGTTGCCGGGGTCGAGGCGGCAGCACGTGCGGAGCAACTGAATGGCGTAATCGGAGTTGCCCGATTGCAACACCTGACGGGCGCGCTCGAAGTTCTCGACCGCGACCCGCCGCTGGTCGGGCGAGAGAACGGGGGTGGGGATCGTGTCAGCCATGTTGGGAGAGTCCGCGGGCTGTGGGTCGTCGCGGTCTCTATCTTGTACCACACTCGAGACGGGTCTTACACCTGTCCGCCGCCGGACCAGATGTCGCCATTCTATGCCGCCGTGTGAACTTGTGGTGAATCCCAGTACCCCGGACGCGGACGCCCTCCGCACGGCGGCGGACGTACTGCGCCTTGGCGGGCTGGTGGCGTTCCCCACCGAAACCGTGTACGGGCTGGGGGCGAACGCCCTCGACGCGGCGGCGGTAGCACGGGTGTTCGCGGCGAAAGGCCGGCCGGCCGTCAACCCGCTCATCGTTCACGTGGCCGACCAGAACGCGGCCGCGTTGCTCACGACCGACTGGACGCCCGCCGCCGAGAAGCTGGCCGCCGCCTTCTGGCCCGGCCCGCTCACACTGGTCGTCACGAAGGCCGCCGACATCCCGGACGCGGTGACGGCCGGCGGGCCGACGGTGGCCGTCCGCGTGCCCGCGCACCCGGTGGCGTTGGCACTGTTAAGAAGTGTGAAGTTGCCCATCGCCGCGCCGAGCGCGAACCGTTCCGGGGAACTGTCGCCCACCACCGCCGCCCATGTGCGGGCCAGCCTGGGGGATCGCATCGACGTGCTGCTCGACGGCGGGGCGTGCCCCGGCGGGCTGGAATCGACCGTCGTGGACGTGACCGGCGACGTGGTGCGGTTGCTCCGCCCTGGACTGATTTCCGTGGGTCAACTCGAAGCCGTCGTCGGCCCGCTGGCGGTCAGTGCGAACGCTGCGGGTCCGTTGCCCTCGCCCGGAATGTTAACCAAACACTACTCGCCCCGCACGGCGATCGAAGTGGCCGACACGCCGGCGGAAGCCGACTTCCTGGCGAACCTGTACGAGACGGCTGGGCTGAAGGTGGCCCGATACGCCGTGCCGCCCGACCCGACCGCCGCCGCCGCCGGTTTGTATGCCGACCTGCACGCCCTCGACGCCGGCGGGTTCGACCGCATCATCGCCCTGCTGCCGCCGGACGAAGACCAGTGGCGGGCCGTGCGGGATCGCCTGACCCGCGCCGCCGCGGAAGGGTAGAGAAGATTTCACCGCCGAGGGCACATGAGGGCACATGAGGAAGCAGAAGGCAGACCAGACTAACCACAGAGGCACAGAGACACAGAGAAAACCAATGCAGTCGAGTCCGAACTCACTCTCCTTCGTCTTCTCTGTGTCTCTGTGCCTCTGTGGTTAGTCCTCAGTCTTTTGTCTTCCTCTCGTGCCCTCATGTGCCCTCGGCGGTGAAACCTCGGAGGAACCCCGCATGGCCGGCATCACCACCCCCGAGTACCGCCGCTGTCCGCTCACCGGCCGGTGGGTGATCCTCGCCCCGGAGCGGGCGCTCCGCCCCATCCAACTGGCTCACGGCGAGCCGCACCCCCGCCGCGATGCCGCCGCCAAAGGCGTCTGCCCGTTCTGCCCCGGCAACGAGCGGATGGTGCCGAGCGAGGTGTACGCCGTCCGCGAACCGGGCAGCACGCCCGACGGCCCCGGCTGGCAGCTCCGCGTGGTGCCGAACAAATTCCCGGCGGTGAAGGAGTTGGCCGACTCGTCCCCGCTCGGCATCACGCCCGACGGCTTCTCCGAGGCGATGATCGGCTACGGCCGACACGAAGTCGTGATCGAAACTGATCGCCACGACTCCGACCCGACCACGCTGACCGACGCCGAGTTCGCCCGCCTGCTGGTGACCTACCGCGAGCGACTCAAGGTGCTGGCGAAGAACCCGCGGTTCGCGTTCGCCAGCGTGTTCAAGAACGTGGGGGCCGAGGCCGGGGCGAGTTTGGCACACCTGCACTCGCAGATCATCGCCCTGCCCATCGTGCCCGACGCCATCCGCGCCGAACTCGAAGCCGGCAACGACTACTACCGCCGCGAGCGGCGGTGTGTGTATTGCGACATGCTGCGGTTCGAGGCGGAGTCGGCCCTGCGGGTGATCGAGGACGGCGACACGTTTTTCACCACCTGCCCGTTCGCCCCGCGGTTCGCCTACGAGACGTGGCTGATCCCGAAGGGGCACGACAGCCGGTTCGAGAGGGCGACCGACGTCGAGCTGTTCACCCTGGCCGTGCAGATGAAGCGGCTGCTGCTGGCGATTGATTCGGTGCTGAACGGCCCGGCGTACAACTGGTACTTGCACTGCGGGCCGCTGCGGGCGGGGAACATGCCGTACTACCACTGGCACCTGGAGATCGCGCCGAAGACGGCCCGCGCCGCCGGGTTCGAGTGGGGCAGTGGCTGCTTCATCAACGCCGTCCCGCCGGAGATCGCCGCGGTGAAGCTGCGGGCGGCGCTCCGCTAGGGTGGTGGGGGGGGGGGGCGGGCGGGGGGGGGGTTGCTCACTGTGGTGGGTTGGGGTGGTCCGCTCGCCCCTTGAGGTTAATCTCACCCCGCTCGGGTAGTGCGCGCACCACCCTAGCGGAGCGCCGCCCGCAGCTTCACCGCGGCGATCTCC
>JANNVG010000893.1:0-6322 GCA_031414395.1 Fimbriiglobus sp. | reverse complement strand
AGAAACAGCGGCCTCACGGCCGCCGCTCGCCCAGATAGGATTCACTTCGCCTTCTTCGCATTCCAAACGGTGTCGTTCGGCAGCTTGCCCTGGTCGGCCAGCACCCACCCGCGGACGCCGGCGTCCGTCACGACGCCCTGGTACGTCTGCTCCACGTCGCGGTTGAACGCCTTCGTTTTCACCGCGAACGCCAGCTTGTTGCCGTCCATCACCACATCCGCAATCGGCGAACTGACGGCCTCGGCGTTGCCGCGTTTGGTGTCCAGCGTGCCGGCCGGCTTGCCGTCTTTCACTTCCAGCGTGAGCGTGTACGCGGTCACGTTGTTGTTCTGGCGGGTCTCCCACGTGTACTTGCCGGCCGGGTCGGTCTTGGCCTTCGCGTCGTGGCCGGTGAACAGTTTCACCTCGTCGGGCTTCATGGCGGCGGCCAGCTTCACCAGGTCGTCGGTGCTCTTCGCCACGTCCGGGTGGTCCCGCCACACCCACCGCAGCATGTGCGGCAGCATCGCCCCGCCGTGGTCGTCCGAGTGCCCGCCCTTGCCCACCACTTCCGCGAAGTCGTACTTCTTCTCCTTGAACGCCGCGATCATCTTCTGGTTCTGCAAGTACCAGTCGCGGTCCACGTTCTGCGGGCTGCGGAGGTCGAGTTCGCCGTCTTGAAGGAACACCCGGATCGGCTTCGCGTCGGCCTTCGTGATCACGTCCGGGTAGACGTGCCCGCCGCGCAGGTTGGTGAAACTGCCGATCAGCGAGATGACGTTGCGGAACTCCTTCGGCCGCTCCCACGCCACCGTGAACGCGCAGATGCCGCCGCTGCTGCTGCCGCCGATGGCCCGGTTCTCCGGCTCGGTGGCCAGCTTGTACGTCTTGCCCACCTCCGGCAGGATTTCCTCGATCACCATGCGGGCGTAGGCGTCGCCGAGTGAGTCGTACTCGACCGAGCGGTTGTCCGGGTTGCCGGTGCCGATGGTGTCGGGGAAGGTGTCGCCCTTGTGCCCCGGCGTGATGAAGATGCCGATGGTGACGGGGATCTGCTTCTTGGCGATCAGGTTGTCGAGCACCTGCGGCACCCGCAGCACGCCGTTCGGGTTGATGGCTCGGGCGCCGTCCTGGAACACCAGCACGCACGCCGGCTTCTTCTCGTCGTACTGCGCCGGCACATGCACCCAGTATTTGCGGACGGTGTCTTTGATCACCTTGCTCTTGAACAAGACGGGATCGCTCAGCTTGCCCTTCGGCACGTCCTTCTGCGGGAGCGAGTCCGCGCCGAGACTGTATTTGGCAGGCGGGGCCGGGTCGCGGGTCAGGCGGGTCTGAGCGCTCGCGGCGGCGGCCACGAGCAGGGCGACGGCGAGTGCGGTTCGCGGGAGAGCGGACACGGGGGAGGCCTCCGGGAGGGGTGCGGAGATTGTAGGGCCTCTCCCCTTCGCCTGACGGCGTGGGCCGAATTGCGGCGTTACTGTAGCCGGCCTCTGTGAGGCCGGTCCGACCGGGGTCACAGACCCCGGCGACAGCAAGACATCACTGCCACCTGGTATCACTTGTCGGCCGGGGCGTTGGCCCAGAAGGTGTCCAGGCGGGCGAGGGCGGCGGTCAGTTGCGCTTCCTCGTCCGCGGACAGCGGCTGGCCGGCGTACCGCACGCGGTACAGCTTGGACGTGACGAACTGCACCAGGTCGGCGGCGGCGGGCAGGGCGGCCGACACGGCGGCGGCGAACTCGCGGGGCGTCTGGCCGGGGCCGCGGGTGTGCCCGTGCGCGGCCAGCGTCGCCTGGAAGCGGGCGTACCAGTCCGGCCCGTCGAACCGCGTGCGGGTCGCCGCCCGCTTCGCCCACCACCGCCAGCCGAGCCAGCCGGCCGCCAGCGCCGCCAGCCCGCCGACCGCCCACGGCCACCCGGCGGCGGCGGCCCGCGTCAGGTCGTCTACCGCCTTCTGCTGCTTCTCCTTGTTGAACCGCAACAGGAAGTGGGTCACCCAGTCGGCCCCCTGCTCGAACCAGTTCTTGGCGGCGGCCGTTTCGCCCGCCGAGCCGCTGGTGGGGTCGAGGGTGAGCCACCGCCACACCCGCGGCGGCTGGCCGGGGGCGGGCGGCCCGCGGAAGGGGAAGTCGGGCGGGGCGGGGGCCGACACCAGCACCTCCACCCAGGCGTGGGCGTGCCGCTGGAGGACGACGATGTCGCCGGTCTCGTCCACCTCCCACCCGCGGAAGCCGCTCACGTACTGGGCCGGGATGCCGACCGCCCGCAGGCACAGCACCAGCGCGCCGGCGAACCACTCGCAGTGCCCGGCCTTGGAGTTCTTGACGAAGTCCACCAGCGGGTCGAGCTTGCGGTCGGTCGGCTCCAGCTTGGTGGTGTACGTGAACTCGCCCGAGTCGCGGAAGTGGGCGGTGAACGCGCGGGCGACCGCCTCGTGCCACTCGTCCGGCACCACCTCCTGGTCGTTCAACTTGGCGGCGGCCGGGATCTGGTTGGCGGCGACCAGCTTGGCCACCAGCCCGTGCGCGTACTCGCGGAAGTAGTCCGGGCCGCGCTGCTTGAGCACGGGCAGCGTCCGCGGGCCGGTCAACTCGAAGGCGGTGCCGCCGTCGCTCGGCTCGCCCTCGCCGGCCGGCCCGGTCGTCTGGGTGTACCGCTCCGGGCGGGTGAGCCAGAACAGGGTGGTGCCGTTGGTCCGCAGGGTGGCCGTGTCCCCGCCGGCCGTTTGCGCGGGCGAGCGATCGGGCACCCACCGCAGCGGGGAGGCGAACGCCGGGTGCTGCTTGGGCGTGGCCAACTCGTACTTGAGGGTGAACCCGCGGGGGCCGAAGGCGGCGGCGGCGGACGGCGGCTTGTTCACCAGCGAGGGCATCAGTTCGACCGTCATCTGCTGCCAGGTGGCGTCCGGCTTGCCCTTCTCCGACGTGTACGCCACGAACTCCCGCGTCCGCCAGTGCTGGTCCGGGTCGAGGGGGAGGACGACGTTGCCGTCCGCGTCGGCCCCGCCCACCGGGTTGCCGGCGGCGTCCGTCACCTTCACCTTGAAGGCCGGCTCGTCGCTCTCGGTCAACTCGCCCGCCTTGGCCACCGTCAGGCTGGTGTCGCCCGAGTCGCCCGTCACATAGTACTTCTTGGTGAACGTCCAGGCGGACCCGCCGTAGCGGGGCAGGGCGACGAACAGCACCACCGCCACGCCCGCACTGCCGGCCAGCCAGATGAGGGTGCGGGCGAACACCCACCGCGGCGGGCGGGCGTCCGGATCGGCGGGGGCCAGTTGCGCCTGCGGCGGGGCAGGGCGGTTGGGGATGGGGGCGATGAACCCGCCGCTGCGGCGGTAGAAGAAGAGCACCAGCGCCCAGGTGGAGCAGACGGCGTAGGTGGCCAGGACGACGACGAACGGGGCGTCCTCGGTCATGCTCGACGCCAGGGCGACGCCGGCCACGGCCACCCCGTGCATGGCCCACCAGTCGCCCACGTGCTTGGGGCGGAACAGCTTGGCCGGGATGAGGGCCATGAGGACCGGGCCGATGAGCGGCAGCATGTTCGTCGGCCAGTCGATCCCGGCCAGCGCCGGCCGCGGGCTGGTCAGGCTGACCACCATCCACACCACCGCCGCCACGCCGATGCCCAGGCCGAGGGCGTTCGCCTTCGCCAGGCTCAGCTCGAACCGCCGGTCGAGGGCGAACGACACCACCAGCAGCACGACGATCAGGCCGGAGAACGCCGTCACCTCCGGCAGGAACTGCCACTCGGCGTACCCGAGGGCGGCGCACGACAGCGCGAGCGACAGGTAAGTGCTGAGGCGGAACCAGAAGTCGGTCGGCATGGCGGTCCCTCTCTGTGGCGAGCCGTGCCCCGTGAGGGGCCGGGTTCTATTCCCACCCGGCGGCTCACGCCGCTCGGCTCGCCCGGCACGGCGTCCCTACTCCCCCTGCTTCGGGGTGAACCACGGCGGCGGCTTGCCCGCGTCGGCCACGGCCACGCTCACCCCGCCGGCCCGCAGTTGCGCCGCCACCGGGCTGTTCGCCCGCGTGGTGATGACCATCCGGCTGGCCCGCGCCGCCCCCCGCAGAGACTCCGTCGGCACCGGCACCACCGTCGGCGTGCCGGCCACGTCGGCCAGCGGGGTGAACCCGGTCCGCACGAACGCCGGCGTGCCGTGGCCGGTCCGCACCGCCCACGCCGTGCCGCCCACGAGCAGCGTCACGTTCCCCGGCAGTTCGCCGTGTACCCACGCCCACGCCACCGTCACCGCCATGCTCAGCGCCGTCTCCAGCTTGGCCGCCGAGACCTTGTCCGTCGGCACGCTCGGCACCCACGGGTCGATCACCAGGAACAGGTCCATCGGCGGGGTGCGGTCGTACTCCCGCACCAGCAGTTGGTCTCGCCGGGCGGACGTCTTCCAGTGAACGTCCCGCGGGGAGTCGCCCTGGCGGTACGGGCGGATGCCCCGCACGTCGCCGTCGGCCGGGGCCGCCCGCCGCATGATCCGCCGCGACACGTCCGTCGCCGCCGTCTGCCGCAGCAGCCACCGCCGCAGTTCGAGCAGATCGACCACGCCGAGCGGCGGCAGCACCACCACGTCCCCGCCGGGGTCGAGCGGGCGGCGGAACTGGATCAGCCCGAACGGGTAGCCCGACACCGCTTCGATGGGGGGCAGCTTGTGCCGCCCGCGGGTGCGGTAATCGATCAGGCCGGTGAACTCGGCCGAGTCGCCCGGCGCCAGCCGCGGCAGGAACCACGACCGCGGGGCGGTCGGGCCGGACTCCCGCACGACGGCAATGGCCCGCGTGCGGGAGCGGTTCGTCACCTTCCCAATCACCGTGGCCGTCTCGCCCGCGAACAGCGGCGGGGGCGGGGTGCGGGCGGCGGAGATCTTGGCGGCCATGCGGAACGCCAGGATCGCGTTCACCAGTTGCAGCGCCAGGGCGAGGTAGGCGATGAACGACAGCAGGTTGATCACCTTCACCCACCCGACGGCGGCGATGAGCAGGCCGACGGCGAACCAGATGACCGCCTCCTTGGTGGCCAGCGGGCGGGGCCAGTGCCAGGGGGTCGGGGCGGGGTGCGTCATGGGAATGATTGGGTGAACCCCGGGAGCGGTTGGCTTCGAGGTTCAATTCAGACGAAACACGGATGAAGAGGATGACTACAGGGATGAAGAGGATCAGACACAATCTTGTTCTGTTCGGATCCTCTTCATCCCTGCTTCGTTCCGTGTCATCCGTGTCCTGCTTGTTGAGGGTCAAGTTCAGTGGTCCCCAGCCCCTCACACCGGCACGCGGGTCTTCGCCACGATGTCGGCCACCACCGCGTCGGCGTTGCTCCGCCCGCTGGCGTCGTACCCTTTGGTCAGCACGCGGTGGGCGAGCACCGGGCCGGCCAGCCCCTTCACGTCGTCGGGCGTCACGTGCCGTCGGCCGGACAGCAGCGCGTTCGCCTGCGCCGCCCGATAAAACGCCAGCGCCGCCCGCGTGCTCACCCCCAGGGCCACGTCCGGATGCACCCGCGTGGCCTCCACCAGTTCCAGCACGTAGTCGGCCACCGGCGGCTCGACGGTCACGTTCCGCACGGCCAGTTGCAGTGCGACGATCTCGAACGGTTGCAGCACGGCCGGCAGCTTGTCCACCGGCTCGCCGACGCGGTGTTGCGTCAGGATCTTCCGCTCCGCCTCGCGGTCGGGGTAGCCGATCTTCACCTTCATCAGGAAGCGGTCGAGCTGACTCTCGGGCAGCGGGTAGGTGCCTTCAAACTCATACGGGTTCTGGGTGGCCAGCACCAGGAAGGGCGGGCCGAGCACCCGCGTCACGCCGTCGGTCGTCACCTGCCGCTCGCTCATCGCTTCGAGCAGGGCGGATTGCGTGCGGGGGGTGGCGCGGTTAATTTCGTCGGCCACGATCACCTGGGCGAACACCGGGCCGGGCACGAACTCGAACGAGCCGGTGTTCTGGCGGTACACGCCGGTGCCGAGCAGGTCGCCGGGGAGCAGGTCGGGGGTGAACTGGATGCGGCTGAACTTGCAGTTGAGCGAGCGGGCGATGGCCTTCGCCAGCAGGGTTTTGCCCACGCCGGGCACGTCTTCGAGCAGCAGGTGTCCGTCGGCCAGGAGTGCCAGGATGGCGTAGCGGATGACCTCCGGCTTGCCCAGGAACACGCCGGCCACGTTGTCGCGGAGGGTGTCGAGCAGCCGCGACAGGTCGGCCGGCGGCATGGGGTCCGGGGTGGGCAGCAGGGAGGCGTGACCCCCCTGCGGGGCGGAAGGCGGTGGAGACATCGGGGACCAAGACGGGTGCGAACCGGGACTCGGAGAGTATATCGGCCGGACGGGAGTATGAGAGCATTC
>JANNVG010000892.1:0-6562 GCA_031414395.1 Fimbriiglobus sp. | reverse complement strand
GGGTGAAGGGTCTCGAAGCGGAGAGTGAGGAGGGAGGTCATGGCGTCGCGGTGGGGGGTGCCCCACACCCGCTCGATCAGGTTCCGGTGGGGAGAGTCCGGCGGCAGGGACACCAGGTCGGTGCGGGTGAAGGCGGACACCGCCCGCACCAGGGCCGTCTCGAAACTCATGAACTCGTTGTCCGGGGCGACAGCCCGCCGTCGCAATTCGTCCAGGGATTTCGGGGTCGCGTTTCGGGCGGCTTCTTCCGCCATCTCCTTCGCGTTCGGCGGCGCGCGGCAGGTGTACTCCGGCCCTTCCGGGCGGTCGAGTTGAAGAATCCCATGCGCCCCCAGGTCGGTGCGCAGGGCGTCGAAGATGGCCCGCTTTGCCTCGGTCGGCAGCTTCAAGTCGGCGGCGGTGTCGATGGCGGTACTGACGGTACACCCGCCGGTTGTTCGTCATTCGACCCGCCGGCCGCATTCCCCGCCACACGCCCGATTCTTCATTTGCACCGCGGGGCGAGCGGTGGTATTGTCGGTCCAGCCTTCCTCACGCTCCACCCTCTCCGGGGCCACTTCCATGTCCGCCAACATCACCCGCCGTCGCCTGCTGCAACTCGGCGGGGCCGCCGCCCTCACCATGGGCGTGCCGGGCACCGTCACCGCCCGTGTGCCGTCGTCCGGCTCGCCCAAGGCGAACGGCAAGTCGTGTATCTTCATCCTGCTGTGCGGCGGGCCGAGCCACATCGACACTTGGGACATGAAGCCGGACGCCCCGGAGGACTTCCGCGGGCCGTACAAGCCCGGTGCGTCCACCGTGCCGGGGATGCGGATCAACGAGATGCACACGCAACTGGCCAAGCAGGCCGACAAGCTGTGCCTCATCCGCTCGATGACGCACCCCGGCAACATCAGCAACCACTTCGACGCCATGCACAACCTGCTTAGCGGGCAGGCGGACGCGCCGGCCGACTCGCCGTACCTGGGGTCGCTGCTGGCGAAGGCGCGGCCGAGCGAGAAGAGCATGGCGTCGTACGTGTGGCTCATCAAGTGCGTCGGCGACCCGGTGTTCTGCGCCCCGAACCTGGCCACCGGCGGGCACCTGGGCGCCCCTTACGCCCCGATGTTCGTCGGCGACGCCAAGAGCAACCCGGACACGCCCGGCTTCAAAGCGCCGGACTCGCTGCTCGCGGCCGTCGGCCCGGATCGCAGCGCCGACCGGAGGGAGTTGCTCGACCACCTCGGCCAGAGTGGCAAGGCGCACGATGATTGGGTGAGCATCCAGAAGCGGGGGTTCGAGTTGTCCGAATCGCCGGAGACCCGCAAGGCGTTTGAGGTGGACCGCGAAGACCCGAAGGCCCGCGACCGCTACGGCCGCAACCCGCTCGGCCAGAACCTGCTGCTCGCCCGCCGGCTGGTGGAGGCCGGCGTCGGGTTCGTCACCGTCAACGGGTGGGTGGGCAAGTCGGCGACCGACAAACTCGGCGGCCCGCCGAGTAGCAGTTGGGACATGCACGGCAGCAACATGGGGATGGGGAACGCCTTCGGCGACGGCTCCTACGGCATGGGCTTCTGCCTGCCGCGGTTGGACATCGCCCTGTCGGCACTGCTCACCGACCTGTCCGACCGCGGGATGTTGGAGAACACACTGGTGGTCGTCACCGGCGAGTTCGGCCGCACGCCGAAGATCATCCCCGGCGAGAACCCCGGCCGGCAGCACTGGCCGCAGTGCTACTCGTCCATGCTGGCCGGCGGCGGGGTGAAAGGCGGCATCGTGTACGGACAATCCGACAAGACGGCGTCGTACGTGAAGGACAAGCCGGTCCGCCCGCAGGACTTCAGCGCCACCATCTTCCACGCCCTCGGCGTGCCCTACGAGGCGAAGGCCACCTCGCAGGGGCTGACCAAGCCGCTCAGCACCGGCACGCCGATTCTGGACATCTTGGAATGAGCCGCGGCTCCCGCGACCTACTTCTTGTCGAGGTCTTCCAACCCGCCGGTGCCGCGGTTGTCCAGCGGCAGGTGGCGGTAGTACACTTCGAGCGTGAGTACGGCCATGGCGGTGGTGCCCAACCGCCCGCAGTAGTCGCCAATCCAACTCTCGTCCTTGTCCCAACTGCCGTGGACCAACGGCTTGTCCTTGTCACTCACCTGCTTCTTGACGAGCAGATCCCGCACCTTCGGGTTCCACTCCTTCGCCCACGGGTCGCCGCCGCGGATCAGCGCCACCTGGGTGGCGTAGTAGGTGTGGTACAGGTCGAACGGCTGCTTCTCCCCCGGCGGCAGTTCCTTGAGCACGAGGTCCACCCCGTCCCGCAGGCCGGGGCTGTTCGGCCCCCACCCGTTCAGGTAGTAGCGGCAGAGCAGGCCGACGGCGGTGAGCGACGCCTTCGGCTTGGCGTCGGAGTAGCCGAACGCACACGCCACGCTGCTCCCCTTCGGCTTGCTGGCAACCGTGTCCAGAAACTTCGACGCCTTCTCCAGCACCTTCGGGTTTACCTTCAGTTCCTTGCACATCTTGGCGGCGTGCAAGGCCTGCACCTGCCAGCCGAGGATAGAAGTGTCGCCCTCGTCGCCGTGCTTGTACCCCCAACTGCCGTTCGCCCCCTGCCCCTTCTGAATGTAATCCACCGCCGCCTGACACGGCTTCTGCAGCAGTTCCTTGTCACTCGTCTTGCCGAACGCCTCGCACACGGCGACGACGGCGATGGCGTTGGCGTAGCTGTTCTCGGAGAAGCTGCCGTCCGCCTTCTGCAACTTCACCAGGGCGGTCACGGCGGCGGTCACGTTGCCCTTGTACTTGTTCTCCTTGCCAACTCCATTGTGCGTCTGACCGGCGGCCAGGAACGGCAGCAATGCCATGCCGGTGGCGGCCGCCTTGTCCCCGCCGTTGTCGAACGCCCACGTGCCGTCCTTCTTCTGCTGCCGGGCCAGCCACGCCAGCCCCTTCGCCACCGCCTCCTCGGACTCTTTGGTCCCACCGTTCGCCTTCAACAGTTGGTCGCGGGTCGTCACGGACTGCCCTGGGTACTGGTCTTTCTGGGGGTTGTCACCCTTCGGCGGGTCGCCGGCCGCAAGCTGAGTGAACAGGGTGAACACGGCCACGACCTTCGCGGCATGACGTGGGGCGCTCGACGCGCGAGAGTGGGCCACGGGCGGAACCTCGTCGTGTGAGTTGGCGGGGAACGTCGTTTCAAACTGCGTGACTGGAGCGAGTGGTGCGAACGGCGAGATTCTACCCGTCCGGTCCGGCGGTCGCTACCCTCTCTCGATGCGAATCGTCGTCAAGTTCCACCACTCGGCCCAGCCCGATCTGTTCCGCTGGCGGCGGACGTTCGGCCCGCGTGGGCAGGACCGCACCGACCAGTTTCAGATGGCGGTCGATCTGCTCCGCGCCCGGTTCGCCGAGTTGAACGGGCTACCGCCCAACGCCGCCCGGTGCGACACGCCGGGGGGAGGGCGTACCGCTGGCAATACTCGGATCGAATGGAAGTGGAGTTCACAGTCACAGAACGGCCGCGGCACCCGCGGGGGTGGTGGGACGTGATCGGGATGATCCGCCGGTGGGTGGGGCCGGTGGTGCGGACGGTCGTCGTCACTCGTCTCGATCTTCGTCCGCGTCGATGAGCCGCATCATCTCCTCGAAGCTGACCGAATCCTCCGGGGTGGCGGCTCGGCGCGCCGATTCCGCCAACTCCTCCGGGGTCGCGTTCCGCCACGACTGTTCGGCCAGCTCGCGGGCGTTCGGCACCGGGCGGTAGACGGTGATGTCGTCGTCCAGTATCAGCGGCCCGCCGGGGGCGAGGTCGCGGATGAGGGCGACCAGCAGCGCCCGCTTCTGGTCGGGCGTCAATTTGCGCACGTCGTCGGTGCTCATCGGGCGTCCCTCGGATGCGGCCATTCTACCCGCTTTTCCCCCCGCCCACTAGCTTACCCCACACCCCCTCCTGATTCGGACCTCCGCTCATGCCGCAGTCGTACTTCCCAGACGTGCCCGTCATCAAGTATGAAGGGCCGGACAGCACCAACCCGCTCGCCTTCCGCCACTACAACCCGACCGAAGTGGTGGACGGCAAGACGATGAAGGACCACCTGCGGTTCGCCGTCTGCTGGTGGCACACCTTCCGCGGCACCGGCGGCGACCCGTTCGGCCCCGGCTGCGCCGTCCGCCCGTGGGAGACCGGCGGCGACACGCACGCGATGGACATGACCCGCATCGACGTGGGCTTCGAGTTCATGTCGAAACTCGGCGTGCCGTACTACTGCTGGCACGACCGCGACATCAGCGGGTACGGGGACGACCTCCGCGAGACGAATCAACTGCTCGACAAGGTGGTGGCCAAGCTGAAGGTGAAGCAGCAGGAGACGGGCATCAAGCTGCTGTGGGGCACGGCCAACCTGTTCAGCCACCCGCGGTTCGTCCACGGTGCGAGCACCAGTTGCAACGCCGACGTGTTCGCCTACGCCGCGGCGCAGGTGAAGAAGGCTCTGGAATGCACGAAGGAGTTGGGCGGCACGAACTACGTCTTCTGGGGCGGGCGGGAGGGCTACCACAACCTGTACAACACCGACCTGAAACGCGAGTTCGACCACCTGGCCAAGTTCCTGCACATGGCCGTCGAGCACCGCAACAAGATCGGCCTGGACGCGCAGTTCCTCATCGAGCCAAAGCCCAAGGAGCCGACCACCCACCAGTACGACAGCGACGCCGCCGCGTGCATGGCCTTCCTCCGCACCTACGGGCTGGAGAAGGAGTTCAAGTTCAACCTGGAGACGAACCACGCCACGCTCGCCGGGCACAGCATGTTCCATGAGATGGAGTACGCCCGCAGCTACGGCATGCTCGGCAGCATCGACGCCAACCGCGGCGACGAACTGATCGGCTGGGACACCGACCAGTTCCCGACCAACCTGTACACCACCACGCAGATGATGTTGGTGATTCTGAACGCCGGCGGGCTGGGCCGCGGCGGGCTGAACTTCGACGCCAAAGTCCGCCGCGAGAGCTTCGAGCCGGTGGACCTGTTCCACGCCCACATCGGCGGGATGGACGCCTTCGCCCAGGGGCTGAAGATCGCGTCGGCCATCAAGAAGGACGGGCTGCTGACCAAGTTCGTGAAGGAGCGGTACGCCAGTTGGGACACCGGCATCGGGGCGGAAATCGAGAGCGGCAAGGCGTCGTTCGAGACGCTCGAAGCGTACATGCTGACGAAGGGCGAGGCCGCCAAGAACGTGTCGGGCCGCCAGGAGATGTTGGAGAACATCGTGAATCGGTACATCAAGTGAAGTTCAATGCGGCACGCGGATGCCGCGGATCAGACAAGAGTATTCACCGCCGAGGGCACATGAGGGCGCGAGAGGGGGAAAGAGAGTTCAGAAGGCGAGAACACTCCTCCTGTCATGTCACTCGTGCCCTCCTGTGCCCGCGGCGGTGAATTCGGTTTTCTTAGCGTTCGTCCGCGTCCTCTCCGCGGCATCCGCGTGCCCTCTATCTTGAAGACCAAATCATGCGCTACCTCCTCGCCGTGCCGTTCCTGCTCGCCCTGCCGCTCGTGTTCGCCGACTTGCCCGCCACGCCGGACGAACCCGCGTCGAAGGGGTACGTCTGCTTCGCGGCGGCCAATACCCCGGTCATCGACGGCAAGCTGGACGACGACTGCTGGAAGGGCGTGCCGTGGACGGACGACTTCGTGGACATCGAAGGCGACAAGAAACCGAAGCCGACCCACCGCACCCGCGCGAAGATGACGTGGGACGCCAAGGCCCTGTACATCGCCGCCGAGATCACCGAGCCGCACGTGTGGGCCACCCTGACCGACCACGACGCGGTGATTTTCCACGACCCCGACTTCGAAGTGTTCATCGACCCCGACGGCGACAGCCACCTGTACGGCGAACTGGAACTGAACGCCAAGAACACCACCTGGGATCTGCTGCTCCCCAAGCCGTATAAGGACGGCGGGCGGGCGGTGAACGCCTGGGAGATCACGGGGCTGAAGACGGCCGTGCGCGTGGACGGCACTCTGAACGACTCGACCGACAAGGACACCGGCTGGACGGTCGAGATCGCGTGGCCGTGGGCCGGGCTGGACGAACTCGGGCACAAGGTGGTGCCGCCGAAGGACGGCGACCGCTGGCGGATCAACTTCAGCCGCGTCGAGTGGGACGTGGACGTGAAGGGCGGCAAGTACGTCAAGGTGAAGGACAAGCCGGAGCACAACTGGGTGTGGAGTCCACAGGGGGTGATCGACATGCACCGGCCGGAGCGGTGGGGTTACTTGCAGTTCAGCACCAAGAGTGATGGCGTAAAGTACGAACACGACCCGGCGCAGGGGATCAAGGACGCGCTGCACCGCGTGTACTACGCCCAGCGGGAGTACCTGAAGGCGAACAAGAAGTACGCCGCGAGTGTGGCCGCCCTGGGCGTGAAGGCCGACGGGGTGGACGTGCAGGCGACGCGGAGCGGGTTCGAGGCGACGGCGGTGGCGAAGGGGGGCAAGCGGTGGACGATCAAGGACGACGGACGGATCACGGGGGAGTAGGGTGGGTCTGACGGAGCGCTTCGCTCCGGCGACCCACGG
>JANNVG010000891.1:0-4821 GCA_031414395.1 Fimbriiglobus sp. | reverse complement strand
CTTGGCCGCCTCTGTGATGTAGATGAGGGTTTCGAGCGCCTCGACCTGGCAGAAGAAGAGCCGGCGCGAACGGTGCGTGTCGTTCCAGTGTTCCAGCAGTGTGCGGGTGATGGGGGTGACGAACGGCCAGTGCTGGCCACGCCAACGGCCCACCTCATCCCGAATCTGGTTGATAAGGACCGTCTCGAACTGCTTCTCGTCGGCAATCAGAGAGTCGAACAACCCCTTCGACTTCTTCTTCGGGGAAGCGATGGGGAGAAAGTAACTGCTCGGCCGGCGGCCCGCCCCGATCTCCGCGGTGATGTTGTTGGCGTTATCGAATAGGAAATGGCGGGTCGGCTCGGCGAACGGGGAGTTGAGAATCGGGTTCTCGATGACGACGGGCGGCACGGCGAAACCCCTCGGCCGAATCAGTGATCGGAGGGGCAGAGTACGGACGGCGGCACGCTCGGACACCCGGCCGACGCCCATTTCGTTGCCGGTGTCGGTGCGATCAACTCCGGGCGAACCGCATAGTGCGGGCTTGCTTGTTGCGGCGGTGGGTGAGGGTGAACCCGTTGGCGGAAATGAATGCCGTCATCCCGGCCACCTTCTTGCCTGCGCTAATGGGCACGTAGGCGTACATCCCGTGCCGCTTGTCGAACGCGGCCAGCACGTCCCCCAACCGCTGCGACGTGCCCTCCCACCCATCCGGCGGGAGTTTGGCCAGCCACTTCAACAGCAGCGTCTGGAACCGGCTTTCCAGCATGGCGAGGCGGTTGTCGGTCATGGGTTGGGTTCTCTGAATGGGTGACAAAACAAACTCTGTCCTGGTGCTCGACTGTTCCCTGTGGGGGGTGAACCGAACCGCCACAGGAAGGACCCGCGACGTTCGGCCGCGGGTCGAACTGTGGGGATTCAGGGGACTACTTTTCGGAAGTTGGGGTTTCGCCCCGCACCTTCGCCAGCGCGTCGCGGAGCACCCGCGACTGGCCGGTCAGGTGGGAGTAGTGCTTGTGCAGCATCGTTGTGGACGAATGGCCAAGCAGAGCGGCCACCTGTGCGTCCGGCAACCCCTTCACCAGCGCGTCGGTGGCGAAGCTATGCCGGTAGCCGTAGGCGATGGCCCGAATCCCGGCCTTGTCGCACAGCCGCCGCATCCGCGACGCGATGGCCTTCGGGGTGAGCCGCCCGCCTCGGGATCCCCGGAACAACAACCCCTCTCCCGTCGCCCGCCGGCTGGCCACCTCCCACGCCTCCCCCGTGATGATGAGGAACCGCGGCTTGCCCTTGCCGGCGTTCTTGTGCTCGGTCAGCGGGATCACGCCGTCGGTCGCCCGCTTCACCATGTCGCCGGTCAGCCCGGTGATTTCCCCCGGTCGTGCGCCCGTCGCCCAGAGAACGGTGAGCAAGTCCCGCATGAGCGGATCGGCCACGGCGAGCAACTTCTTGTGTCCCTCTTCGCCGACAACGGCGGACACTCCGCGGCTCCGGCGGACGGGCTTGCGGAGGTCGGTGAGCGGGTTGGACGGGATGAGCCGGTGCCGGGTTGCCCAGCGGTAGGCGGTCGAGACGCAGGCGAGATAGTTCGCCTGATAGGTGGTGGACCAGTCCGGCCGGCTGGCCGTTCGCTCCGCTTCCACGTCGGTCAGGTCCACCGCTCGCAGGTGCCCGCACTTGGCGGACAGGTGGTCGAGGAAGATGCGGTAGTTCCGCCGGCACCCGCTCGACATCCGCCCGGCGGCGTCGGCCATGAACGCCGAGACGAGTTCGGCCACGGTGAAGGACGGCCGGACGGAAAGGGCAGGGGGCGGGGTGTCGTCGGGGTGTCGTGGGGGTGGTGAGGTGGGCGCTTGCGTCGGGGGCTGGATGGGATCCCCCGCCATGAGCCGGTGCCACTGCCGGACGGCTTCCGCCCGGTTCCCACTGCCCTTCACCTTCAGGTTGACTTGCTCGCCGTTGACCGAAGCGTACCAACAGTTCTTCCCAGCCCGGAACCACGGGCCGTCCGCTCGTCTGGCCATTGCCGGAACCCCCGGCGATGCGGAATTCAGTGCACGAATTCAGTGCACACTCACTGCTCTGGTGGGCAGTGAGCACTAGACGACGTGCGGAAATGCCTAGAAATTCAGCCAGCTTGAGGTGCTGGTCCTCGCAAGGGGGTGCAGGTTCAAGTCCTGTCCTCGGCACACAGAAGCAACCCCCGGGCGACCGGGGGTTGCTTCGTTTTGCGGCCGCGGCGGGAAGCGGGATCGACTACTTCACCATCCGAAAGCCGGACGTGCCGGCCTGGGCCAGGTCGAACACCTCCATCGCGGTGGAGTGCGTCCGCCCCTTTCCGGCGCCCCAGGTGAGGCGGTTGCGGAGTACGTCCACCTTCGCGTCGTCGGGGGCGATGACCTTCAACTCCGAGTACTTCGCCTCGTACACTTTGTCCCCGACCGGGAACGTACACTTCTGGCTGCTAGCGTACGGCACGAGGGACAGCGTCACCGGAGACCCCTTCACGGTGAAGGACCGCCGGTACAGGGTGAAAAGCATGGCGCGTCCGAACGGATCAGGCGACGGAGGAGTGTGGCGAACCGGCCGCGAGTCGCCGAGCGCAGGCCGGTTCTACTCATGATACCACTTCGGCCGCCGCAGGTGGTGAACAATTGGACTGCCGTCGCGGGATGACGCGGAGTTTGCCCGTCCCCGCCGTCTCAACTGTCAGCGCACTGTCACCGCCACCGGCTCGCCCCAGTGGCTGCACCGGCCGGTGTCGTCCCGCCACCTCGCCCGCACGCGGTACTCGCCGGACTCCTTGAACACGGTCGCCGGGATGTCGGTCGTGCGGGCGTCGGCCACCTCCGCCTTCCAGTGGTCGGTCAGTTCGTACCACCCCCGTTTCCCGACGCGGCCGACGCGCCACTCCACCGCCGCCGCCTTGTGCCCGGCCTTCGACGCGAACTCCGTCACCTCGAACCGGAGCGCATCCGCCTTCGGGCGCGTGGCGGTCGGCGTGCCGGGAATCTTGTCGTCCTTCGCCTCGGTCATCAGGTAGCCCCAGCCGTACCCCCGCTGGTCGCCGTCGTTCGGCGCGTAGGTCTTCTTCGGCCGGCTGTCGGTGCAGAAGTCCACCAGGTACTTCTTGAACCCGGCGAAGTCGGCGGTGTCCAACTTCCGCTTGAAGCCGCCGCCGAAGTAATCGGCTTGGGCCGGGTTCACGTAATACAGGCCGTGCTGGTTCATCCGCGGGGAGAAGTTCCACCGGGCTTCGTCCAGTCGCGGCCAGTCCACGTCGTGCCCCTTCGGGGTGAGGGCCGCCCCCAGGTCGGCCACCAGTTGGCCCACCTGCCCGCCGCGGGCGGTGTTGTCCGCCGCGAACAGGTCGAGGATTTCCCGCGCGCGGTTGCGGAACTCGACGGCAATCGGCTTGTGGGTCAGGCAGTTGATCGCCTCGATGTACCCCGGCTGGTGCTGGCGGGGAACGAACATCATGTCGTTGTCCCACGGGATGGGTGCCCACTTGCCGGACGGCGCGCGGTAGTACCCGTGGTTGCCGTCGGGCCGCAGGTCGACGTTGCCGAGCAGCCGATTCAGGGCGTGGAAGCTGTAGTACGCGGGCAGATCGAGGTTCGCCCGCCACCACTCCTCCTTCGGGTTCGACCGCACCCCGCCGATGAACTTCTCCCACACCTTGTCGGCGTCGGTCATCCCCTTCGGCGTGTGCTTCACCCCGCTCTGCGTGCTTACTGTCAGCCCGTCGGCCAGCTTCGCGTCGGCCAGCAACTCCGGGTCGAAGTCGCCGACGGCCACGTACAGACCCCACAGGTCGCCGGCGAACTGGTCCTTCGCGCTCACCTCGGCGGCGTCCGTCACCACCCGCCACTGCACCCACGTGACCGGCGGGCTGGGCACACCGGCCAGGCGGTACGCCCGCATACTCAGCACCTCGTCCAACCCGGCGATGCCGCGGTGGACCGGCAGGTACGGCGTGCTACCGCCGGGGTTCAGGTCGAGGCTGTCAACGGCCGACGGGAAGGGCACGCCGTCGTGATCGACGAACGGCACGCGCTGCACGTCGTTGAACTTCACCGCCCACTTGTTCTTGCCGGCGATGTGCGCGCTGCCCTGCCCGCGGTTGCTGTACTTGATGTGGTCGTACACCACCCCGCGGTAGATCGCCGTGCCCTCCTGCCGCTGCTTGTGGAACTTCGCGTCCCACTGGCTTTTCGCCACGTCGTCGACTTTCGCCAGCAGGGTGAGCGATTGCAGGGTGCCGAGGAAGTCGGCCGAGTACGTCACCGCCTTCGCCTTGCCCGGCTCGCGGGAGCCGGTCCACGCGGCCGGGCCGCCGTCGCACCACCAGGCGAAGTTCGGGCTGGGGGCGGTGGCCGGCGGGGCGGTTACGGGTTTGTCGCCGGCCGAGACGATGCGATACCGCAACAGCCAGCGGTGTTTCTGGTACTCCTTCGGAACACGGGCACTGAACACGCCGTCGGCCCCCTTCTCGTCGCCGTCCTTGCCGTCGTCGTGCATCGGTAGATCGGTCCAGTCCTTCTCGTACTCGGCGTCCGCCTTCCGAATGTATTTGCCCGGCGCGACCGCTTGCAGCTTCAACGTTACCTTGCTCGCCCCCGTCACGCGGGCCGTGACGAGTACGGTTTCGTCCGGTTTCGGCGTGACGGGAGCGTGCTTCACGTCGGCGACGGTCGGGTCGGCCGCGATCACAGGCATGACGAGCAGACAAGCGGCGAGCAGCGGCAGTCGGAACATGTGGCGGCAACCCGTGGTGAAGCGGTGCGGAAGGTGTCACGCCACTGTACCCGCGGGCGTGAGTGCATTCAAACCGGACTCGTC